>CAYNOE010000104.1:0-9681 GCA_964398745.1 uncultured Lachnobacterium sp. | reverse complement strand
TTCTATAAATGCAGTGTCAGGCCAGAAGCGTTTTGTTGCATGAAAACAACTTTTTTTATTTATATTCCTTCAGCACCTTCTTCCGGCTTATTTTCATACTGCCTTCCATCAATACACCTGAAATCCATTTTCTCACATACCGCTTTTAACTTTCTGATTTCAGCAGGCGTCAACGTAATTCCATCACCCATTTCTGTATGGTCTTTGTTCCAGGAACGAATTTCATACACCGGTTCCCTATTATTAATCTGAACCAAAGAAATAAAATGTAACCTTTTCATCACCGTACTCCCGCCAGCCTTTCCATGGATAATTTCATCAGGTGGCATTGCTGGTTTAAGATCCAATGTACTAATGGAGTGATTTTGTCTCCTGCTTCTCTGGCAGCACTCTTAAAAGAATAACCGTATAAACCACAACCATCACAAGCCGTGACACACTAAACAGAATCCGTCTTCCTGCCTCGTGTCCCATATCATTTGCAAAAGCAGATGCGACATCAATTGCTGAGTGGGTAAGGATACATGGAATCAGGCTTCCGCCACGGTAAAATATAATTACAAAAAGGAATCCGATTGCAATAGCGCCAGTCACCTGACACAGATTTTCCACAAGCCCCATACCTCTGCCGTTCACCAGATTCAGCAGATGCCCTGCTCCAAAGGTTATGCTTGAAACGGCAATCGCCGTTTTTATATTATCCTTTGCCATTGCCCGAAAAA
Organism: uncultured Lachnobacterium sp.; assembly: GCA_964398745.1. Classification (GTDB taxonomy): domain Bacteria; phylum Bacillota; class Clostridia; order Lachnospirales; family Lachnospiraceae; genus Roseburia. Next base: position 8,959 of record CAYNOE010000104.1, on the reverse strand, counting down.
GAAAACCGCGGAAAATCACTTCCTCCACAAATCCGACACAAAGCATATTACATATGTAACAGACCATGGCTGCCGGTGCAAAATTAACTGCAATCCCGTTCCAGAGATTATGCGTTGCCAGAATGACAAGAGGAATATACCAGAGAAATTTTCTGGCAGGCACAGTGCTTTTACAAAATCCATACTTCTCCAGCAAACCGTTTTTTTGGACAAAACAAAATAAAATAATCGTCAGCAGGATATTAAATACCGCATTAAAAAAGCTTTCTATCCCAATTATCTTATTTAATGGATTTGCAACAGATGACAAGACACAGTAAACCACAATACAGACAATTGCAAACGTCAGCTCGTTTTTCTCATATAATCGTTTCATTCCGCTTCCTCCTTTGGTATCTTCACTTCGCATTGGCCTTCCTCCTTTGGTTGAACAGCAAGAACAGCTCCTCTGTACGCCTGCTCCAGATGTTCTGCCACAAGCTTCTCATCATATTCCAGTGAATTATTGGCAATAATGCTCGCATATCCATGGGCAAATAATGCAATTGTCAAAAAAACTTTCTTTGTCTGTTCCATGTCCATGCCCATTGCTTCCTGCATGGCTGAAAGGACAGGTGTCAGTTCCACGGAATCTATCATTTCTGGCAGACTGTTTTCTACGGCATAACCTGACTGAAAAAGGAACCGGAACAGATGCGGCTCTTCAATTGCGAAGCGGATATAATTTAACCCGATTCCAAGCATTACTCCCTTTTCCGGCTTTTCAAAATTCATCAGGTATTCGGTATGATACCGGTCTGTTTTTGCATATACGGCTTTTTTCATGTCTTCAATTTTAGCGAAATGATACATTACCGGCTGTGTGGAACAGCCCAGCTTTTCAGAAACGGTCCGTGCATTGACATTTTCCGCACCCTCGGTCCTTGTTACCTCAAAAGCGGCGTCTATAACCATTTCCTTCGTGATTTTTGCTTTGGGCATTGCATATTCTCCTTTTATAACGCAAGTTATATAAGTCGAATTATAATAGGAATATCCTGTTTTGTCAACCAGCTAGGGCTAATTTCTTTCTATGGGAGGTCACAAACTGTCAAAGACTTCTTAATCATCATAAACAAAAAAGAACCATTATGCGGATAAAGACCTATGGTTAATTTTTGACTGTGGTAAGAAAATATCATTACATGAGAGTTATTCCTGCAAATTGTCTGCAAATAATGTATTCCAATTGTAAGTTACTTCATCCGCAGATATAATAATTACGCATTCCTTGTGATATGGTTCATTATTAAACCAAAGCCAGCATTCAAAAATAAATGACTGATACCCTTTGTATGAATATAAAAATTCAAGTTCCATTCCACCATTGATTTTTTCTGCAAATATATCCAATGGTACAAACTCTCTAATCGCTTTATTTTCTTCATTGGTATTTGTAAATATATAAATTGTTATATCCTCATTAAGTATTCTGAATTTCACTTCTGATTCATCAGTATACGATAGTTTTTTATGGAAATTGTTTATATTATTTTCAGATACCCAAAAGCCCTCTTTAAAAATAAAAGACAGCATATTATCATGAAACGCTATTTTAGTTGCACGGCAATCATGAAGAAAAATGTCATTATTTTCATTATTATCAGAATAATTGTACATATCATCATCTCCTCTGGCAAATTAGATTTTGTACCATGCCAGGTGTTCCTTTTTTGCTTCTGTAAGATTTTTCATTTTCTATTTATCTTCCTCAAATATTCTCAACCTCTTAACAATCTCCTCTGGTTCCGGCAACATCGCTTTCATCTCTTCCGGCAATGTATTTCTCAACTGATAAGTAGCCACACCAATTGGTGCATTGATTTGCTTCAGGGCATATTCTACATAAGTTTTATCCTTACTCTTACAAATAATGATACCAATGGAAGGATTCTCATCTGCCAGTTTGACCTGCTCGTCCAATGCCGTCAAATAAAGCTGCATCTTTCCAGCATATTCTGCTTCAAATTCACCTATTTTCAACTCTATAGCTACCAGACTTCTCAATCTTCGATGAAAAAACAATAAATCAATATATAAATCCCTGCTTCCTGCCATTAAATGATATTGATTTCCAATAAATGTAAAGTCACCACCCATTTCAATCAAAAATGACCTGATATTGTTTACTAACTGCATCTCCAGCTCGTGTTCTAAATATTCCGGTGAGAGTTCCGCAAAATCAAAAGTATATTCGTCCTTTACTGCCAGCTTTGCTTGCACTCTTCGTTCTGCCGGTAATGTCAAATCAAAATTGGTTTGATTCAGTAAATATTTTTCATATGTTTGTGCTTCAACAAAATTAGTCAATACACGTTTTGTCCAACCATATCGCTTTGTCATCTGAATATAAAATTCTCTTTGCAAATCATCTTTACACTTCTCCATGATGATTATATTATTGCTCCAGCTAATTTCTCGCACCAATGGTGCGAGTTTTTCAGAATCACGATAAGTCAGATAGAAATTACGCATTCTCCAAAGATTAGCTGCTGAGTATCCTTTTGCTCCCGGAAATTCTTTCTGCAGCTCTTTTGATAATACTTGTACAATAGATTTTCCCCATCCATTTTCTTCCTGCTGTCTATAAATCTCCTCTCCAATTTCCCAATACAAATTTATAGTTTCAGCATTGATCATTTTTAAAACATGATATTGCTTTTTATTTATCAATTGTTTTAAGTCATTGACCAATGGCTCATATCCTACAATTTCATTCTTCTCCATATGCATCTCCATCTCTCGCACCAGTGGTGCGAGATTTATTAACCATATTATTTCTAAAAAAAGCGTCCTTTTTTGTTACGTTTCCACAAATACATTATACGATGCTTGTATCGCTTTCTCAATAAATTTTTGCATTCTCTTCTCAACGCAAAAAGGTCTCGTGCTTCTTCACTAGACCTTTGCCAGAATGTTGTTTTATTTTACCCATTTCCTTCGTAATTTTTGCTTTGGGCATTGCATATTCTCCTATTATAACTCAAGTTATATAACTCGAATTATAATAGGATATCCTATTTTGTCAACACGTTAAGATTTATTTCTATGCGGTCTTTACACATAATCATCCAGCTTTTCATTAAAATATGTATAAAAATTCTCTGCTTCCACCACAATCCCATCCTTGTCATGCGGCGACCATGTTACAACAGCTCCCCCATCTGTTTCCAGACAACGGACATAATCCCCCTCATATTCAATCACAACCAGATTCTGCGGCATTCCCTTTTCTCTGTATTCTTTCGTCATTATAACAAGTGTACAGTCCTGCGGCTCTCTTTCGCATTCAATTCCAAACAGCTCAATTCCTTCAATTCCGCCGGAACCGTATTTCTTTAAAAACCACTGAAAACTTTCTGGTAAAGTAACAGCCAAAAGCGCTTCCACAGATTTTATTTTTTCCTCTGCTACGCCGTTTTCCTCAAAAAATGCGGATGCCTCTTCTCCCGTTTCTTCCAGATATCTGTTAATTTTATTTTCTATTTCTTCATAATGAAACATATCTTTATTATTCAGATAAAATATCTGAAATTCTCCTTAATTATTCTATTCGAAAATAACACAGCTTCACCTCATGGCTAATCCGTATTTCGAGCACTGACGTTTCAGGCAGTTCTTCCGGATCATATTCCAGCTCCAGCCGGATATCCTTGTAAATGCCTGTCTCCCCCTCAAATGCCGCTGCGCTTTTTCCGTTTATACAGACTTCTATACTCCCCTTTTCACCACTCATTAAATGGAGAATGATATACTTCTGCTCCGGCAGAATTTTACAGTCCCGGTAAACAAGAATTCCGCTCTTTTCCTTTTCCGGCACTGCCACCGCAGAAAAACCAAATTCTCCTTCCGTCAGATAAATATTTTCATAGTCATCGTAATGGTCCGCCGCTGTACGCTCCTCCATAAGCCGCACTCCGGTTTTTTCTCCGTGAATCTGGATTGTTGCACTCTGGCGGCAGTCCCCGCTGGACGAACCAGCCCAGATTTGGTAATTTCCTTCTTCCACCATCATTTTTTTACTGATGACATCATAAAACCGGAATTCCGATACGGGAATTTCCATCGTTATCTGACGTTCCTCACCGGGCAGGACGTCTTTCACCCTCATAAAACCAAGCAGCTGCTTTACAGGTTTTTTCACGCGTGATACTGGTGCTGCACCATATACCTGCACTACCTCATCGCTTTTCCTTTCCCCGGTATTTTTCAGGGAAAAGGATACCAGAAGCTTCACATAGTCCAAAACTGATACCGACAGCCCGCCGTATTCAAATGTTGTATACGTCAGTCCGTGTCCAAACGGATATAATACCCTGCCTTCAAAATAACGGTAGGTTCTGCATCTTTTTATAATATCATAGTCGTCTATATCCGGCAGCTGGTCATCCGAACGGTACCACGTCATATTCAGCCTGCCCGCCGGGGCATTTATGCCAAACAGCGTTTCCGCCATGGCTGTTCCCATGTCCTGGGCGCCTGTTGCGCTCCAGAGGATTGCCGGAATCTTTTCTTCTGCAGTGTTTACTGCATAAGGATAATTGGATAACAAGACAAGAACTGTATTTCTGTTCGTCTTATAAATTTCTTCCAGCAGCTCTTCCTGTGCCGGCGGCAGGTCAATCGTTGTTCTGTCCACCTCTTCTTTCGCGTTTATCATCGGATTGCATCCAAGCGCCAGAATAACAGTATCCTTCCCCTCTGCCATCTCGCATGCATTCCGGACTCCGGATTCCACTGTCTCCATGCAAAATCCTGCTGCATCTTTCTCTTTGCCTTCCCCGTACACCAGCCGGCCGTTTTCATCAGGCACTACGGGATTCCCGAAACGCTCTGTAATCTGCAGGGTTCCATCTTCCTGCTCAATAAGGTGGAACAGCACCATCACAAACCAGTCAAACGGCTCATTTTTGTGGGCTGCAATACTCCCGTCTTCTGCATTCATATATTTTCCGGTTCTGACGGACTGGAACGTAAAACTGCCGCTGCCCCAGTCGTTTTTGATAAAAATGTCCGGTTTTTCCGAAAGGACAAGAGTTCCGTCCTCTGCAATGGCAACGCTCTTGCCTTTATACCGGAATACCACCCGGTCCCATCCATCTGCACACGGAATTTCCTTCCCTGTTATCTCATGAATCCCCTGTCTTAAGGTTTTCTTAGCAAACGATTTCCCCCCATACCAGTCCTGGTACCATACGTCTGCAAGCGGTCCGATGACTGCCATGGAATCCGTTTCCCCTGAAAGGGGAAGCATTCGTTATCATTTTTAAGAAGGACAATGGCTTCCCTGGATACCTGCCTGCAAATCCTTTGGTTTTCTTCCGAATTAATGTCCTCCTCCGTTACAAGGTCATACGGATTGCTGTTTTTTGCATCATAAATACCAAGGCGCAGCTTTGTTCTGAACATATTGCGAAGCGCTGTATCGACATCCTCCTCTGTAATCAGTTTCAGGTCAAATGCTTCTTTCGCTGCTGCTTCCACCACCTCCGGCGTGTCTGACATGGCACCTGTCAGTAAAGGATCTTCTCCATATCCTTCCTCCGTTCTCCCCCATCTGGGATCACGCTCCAGGTCTACTGTCGGCGCCCACCGTGAAAGTCCCCTGTCCGGATGCCTGTGGTAAATTACCCTTGCTTCCTTTCCGGTAACTTCTCCTGCCTTCTTAACCAGCTCTGTATCCCATGTGGCACTCATGCCAATTGGCTGTGTAAAAGAAGTCGTCGGCTCCGCAGCGCCCAGTTCATTCTGGTCATTTCTTGCCTCCACACCGTGTGCGGCTTCCCCTCCCACACCAAATCCATTTATCCCCAGGGATTCGATATCGGGAACCTTTGTCGCCAGACATTTTAATTTTTCTTCCAGTGTCATAGCCCCCAAAAGCCAGTCCAGCCGCTCTTCCGTTGTCAGGGATTCATCCCAAAAAGGTAACTTCTTTTCATCCTGCTGTCCCATATCCGTTTCTCCTCTACCCCATATCTCTTCTGTCCGTATCCTGTCAGCTTTTTAGTGCGCCCCCATATGCACCTGACAGACCGGTAACCCGCTGCAAATCTACATTCTGCCCCCGCAATGTTCACAGTATGTATGTCCCTGCGCCTGCTTATAGCCGCAGCTCGGACAAGTCTGCGCCCCCTGCAATGTCAGAAGCTCGTCTTTTAGTCTTGCAATTTCTGCTTCTGCACCCGCAATTGATGTAAAAAATACCTTTTCCGGAATATCTTCTTCGTTTTTATGCGCATTGTAATAGGCACGTCCCAGCTCTGCAAACTGCTTCTCCATATAGTCCTCTTTGGCATGAATATCCAGCTTCACTTTTGCGGTTGCGGATACATTCCCCGCCTTGTTTCCAATATCCTTCCCAACGGATGTAATACTGCTCTTAATCTGGTTAAAATCAAAACCCATTTTTCTTTCCTCCAAAAAGTTTTATGATATTACTAATATACTCCCAAACCCCACAGCTTTCAACTTCTTTTTAGCGGATGCAGATATACACAACATATGCCGCATACAGTGCCAGCATAACTGCACCCTCCGCTTTATTAATCTTTTTCTTCGTCCATGCAAAAACCCAGACAAGAAGACTGAACACCAGAAGAATCGCAATGTCAATCAGGTTTTCCGTCAAAAAGGCAATCGGGCTGATTGCAGAAGCAATTCCAAGCACCATCAGAATATTAAATATGTTGGAACCAATGGCATTTCCAAGTGCCATGTCAACTTCGTTTTTCCGTGCCGCAACGATGGAAGTCACAAGTTCCGGAAGGGATGTACCAATGGATACGATTGTCAGTCCGACCAGCGTCTGGCTCATACCGAATTTTGTTGCAATATTGCTTGCGCTGTTTACTACAATATCCCCGCCAACTGCAATTCCCACGGCTCCCAGTACGATAAACACGATACTTTTCCAGACCGGAATGATTTTCATTTCTTCGGCTGTTTCAACGGATTCATTTCCTGAGCCATTACCTGCCTTGCTTGCCTGCATTGCAGTCCTGACCAGTACTACAATAAATACCGCAAAAATTACCAGAAAAATTGCACCATCTATGTGGCCAAGTACCATAGGCCCGATACACCCCAGTATGAGCAGTAAAATTGCACAGATAACAGAAAACGGAAAATCTCTCTTTAATACGTCTTTTTGTACGGTTACCGGTGCAAGAAGCGCACAGACTCCGATGACCGCCATCAGGTTAAAAATATTAGAGCCTATTACATTACTTACCGCAAGCGCATTATTACCTGCAATGGATGCGGTTACAGATACGGCAGTTTCCGGTAAGGACGTCCCCATCGCTACGATGGTCAGTCCAATAATAATGGACGGGACACGAAGCCTTTTTGCAACACTGGAGCTGCCCTCCACAAAAATATCTGCTCCCTTTACCAGAAAGAAAAATCCCAGAACCAGAAACAAAATAGCCAGCGGCAATGAACAATTCTCAATAAATGCTGTCATAATTTTTTCTCCTTTTCTACTTTTGATTTCCAAAAATTAAAATACTAAAATCCCCAGATGTTCCAGCAGTATTTTCAGTCCAATCAGAATCAGTATGATACCTCCTGTAATCTCTGCCTTTTTCTTGTACCGGTTTCCAAAAAAGTTACCCACAACCACTCCCAGAATGGACAATAAAAAGGTGGTACAGCCAATGATAATCACGGCTTCTGCGATTGGCGTATCCAGAAATGCAAATGTGATTCCGACCGCAAGTGCATCAATACTTGTGGCAACCGCCAGAATAAGCATTTCCTTATGCCGGAGCGGAAGGTCCTTTTCCCCAATCTCATCAACACCATTGTCCCGGATTGCTTCCACCACCATTTTACCTCCAATAAAGGCAAGCAGGATAAACGCAATCCAGTGGTCAAAGGATGTAATGTACTTCTGGAAACGGATTCCAAGCAGCCAGCCCAGAAACGGCATCAGTGCCTGAAACCCCCCGAAATACAGACCTATCACAACCGCCTGTTTTTTGTTGACCTTCTGCATTGCAAGCCCTTTGCAGACGGATACCGCGAAAGCATCCATGGAAAGCCCGACTCCAATCAGAAATAATTCGATAAATACTGCCATATGATTCCTCCCTTCGTACATAAAGCCCTTTTATACAGAAAAGAAAAAGACTCACGTATGTACAAAAGACCTGCTGTTACAAGTCTATGTACATACATGAGTCTCATTCATTAAGGTTTGCCAGATCTTACGACCGGGACTGTTGACAAACCACACGCTGTGCGAACTACTCCCTCACATACCGTTCTGTATTGTTTTATTAATATAACAGACCTTCCTCCGGTTAGTCAATACGAACATAAAAAACTTATTTTATGGCGGTTTCTTTTTTTGGAAAAAAAGCTTATACTGTGATATGTCAGGCATAACCGCCTGACATATCACAGTATAAAATTTAATAACGGCTTGTCCGGTTTGTACCGGATGCCTGAAGGAGGAAAAAACTATGCCATTTATCAACTCAAAAATCAGCACCCCGCTCTCGGAAGAGCAGGAAACCCGGATTAAAGAGAAACTTGGAAAAGCAATTGAACTTATCCCGGGGAAATCCGAAAGCTGGCTTATGCTCGGGTTTGAACCGGAGACATCCCTGTATTTCCGCGGGGATAATTCCCAACCGACTGCATTTATAGAGGTCAGTGTGTTCGGTAGTGAAAACAGCGGCGCATTTGAAAAACTAACCGGGAAAATCTGTGAAATTTACGGAGAGGTTCTCGGTATACCGGCAGACCGGATTTATATAAAGTACCAGGCAGTCTCCAACTGGGGCTGGAACGGCTCAAACTTATAGTGTTTAAAGCAGTCTGAGCAAATTTCATAAACCTTAATACAGTAAACAGCACCATCCGAATTCATCATTCAGATGGTGCTATTTCTCTTCATTGTCCATTGGAC
>CAYNOE010000103.1:6974-9806 GCA_964398745.1 uncultured Lachnobacterium sp. | reverse complement strand
ATGTTCCTTAATCTCAGGAGCGACTTTCACGTATTCCTTTCCGATATTATACCGCAAGGGATAAACCACTTTCTTACAGGTTGGCATTTGAAATTCATCCAATAAATAGGTCCATTCCGGATTTCCATCTACATCGCAGTCTATTAATAACTCCTCATTCCATTCTCTAGCCAGCGCATAGGCTGTAGCAAAAAAATACATCTGATTGCATAGTCCCGCATTAACTTTTACAATAATCATTTAGTTTTTATCCTATCGAAAATTTTCTAATATCTGATCCAGACTTAATATAGTACCCTCATAGCCCTGGTGCCGTAAAAATTCCTTCATCTCATTATGCCTTGGCACCAGCGTCACCAAAAGCGGTTCCTGCGTTTTTACCAGCGCCTCATGCAACGGTTTTCTTACTTCCAGACCATTCCATTCCTCTAATTTTGTATTTCGGTCATAAATATAAGGTATTTCAACCGGCTGGTCTTTAAGTACTTTTAAGAGTGCTTTCGCAATATCCGTAATAGCATATAGGATAATCCTGCAATAACCTTGTTCTTTCAGATAATCTGCTAACTTCGTTCCAATATCCTCAATCAGGCACAAATCTTTCATTACCCTGTAATTGGCTTTTGCCGGAAGCTCCCCCCGGTTGCTCAGATGGTCGCCTGTCCATTTAAAGACGCGCGGATCCTTAAAAATGGGATGTTTCATAACTTCCTGATATTCCTGATGATACGGATGCAGGGGATTTCGGATATCAAAAAACCATTCTAAGTTTTCATCCATTGCTTTTTCCGGAAGAAAACGGCGAACCCGAACCTGGTCTGCCCCAAACTCATTCAAACAGCGGTCAATAAATTCTGGCAGCGTCCTGAAATTTCTCTCCTGCATGACCATCGCAATTTCCAGAAAATTAATTTTCCCTTCTTCCCTCAACTGCTTCATAAATGTGAGGTTCTCAATAATCCTGTCAATTTCTATCTTTGTTCCTGACAGATACTGATAGGCCGCTTCATCAAAGCTATGCACCGTCACTGTAACGCTTAACCGTGCGTTCCCGATATTCTTAATTTTTTCCCAGTTTTCCTTATTAAAAAGTGAGCCGTTCGTTTCAAGCCCAAATTCCGCATGTTCTATTTTCTCAGGTTCCCACTCTGAAACCAGCTTTATCATACTGTCGCTGACAAAAAACTCCCCCAGCCCATTTGCAGAAAATTCCTTTACATAGGGCAGCGCCGTCCTGATTTCATGTTCAATTTTCTTCTGGACAGCCGGATTCATCTTATCATCGCAACGTGAAATACAACAAGTACAATGATAGTTGCACCTCCTGTCATATGCAAGGCTCACAATTTCCGGGTATTCCGGAATTTCATCAAGCTCTATCAGCTGGGAATCCAAAATATTATTTGCCATATAAGGACAGTTTTCCTCATTACAATAATCATATGTCCCATCTATCAATGTCTGCCGAAACCGCTTCGCTGCTTCACTGTTAAACACTTCAGACATTGTATTATCCCGCAAATTTCCCAGTAAATAATAACCCGCCCAGCCGCAGGCACGTACAGTGCCAATTCCATCAATAATCTGAACATATAAAGCTTGTCTGCAAATTTTCATTTTTCTTCTCCTTTTTCCACACTCGTAATATTATATGGCTTGCAGTAATTATTAAGCTTATACTGCTTCAGCACATTTTCAAGCGTTTTCGCATTTACCGGCTGTACTGCCAGAATAAATCCGGGATTTTCGTATTGTTCTATGACCTCACTCAGATAGAACACCCTCTTATCTTCTATAACTTCCATTTGCATCTGCCCGTCCGAAACCACAAAACCCTCAAAACAGATTCCAGCAGATTCCAACTGCTTTTTGCAGACTGCTGCAAGCCGGCTTGTGCCATATATAAACAAATGATCAGCTCTTTTTGATACCTCGCGAACACTTTCATCCACATACCCCGGATCTATACATCTGTAACACGCTTCCATTGTCCTTAAAACCAGCCCCTTCTTTGCGGCTTTTTTATACCCCTCTTCGGGAGAAATGGATGAACAAAAGCCAAAATAATCTGAAAGAATCTTATCATCCAGAATCCGGCTGAATTTCCGGTCTGTATAGCGATTTAGATTTTCAAAAAAGTAAATCATCTCCAACGTATAATTATTATAAGCCGATTGGTTTTCCGTAGTCTTTTTCATATAAGATTGCGGCGTTGCCACACGGTACACAGACATGGAATCCTTAAAATAATATACCTTTCCCCTGCTCGCCAGATACTGCCGGATAGGATAGTCCACTACGTTGGAGGCCAGAAAAAATTCCGGAATCCCTTTCAGTAAATTCGTGCGAAACACCAGGGAAGCAAAAGCAGGAAAATCCGTCCCAAGTCCTGCTAAAATCTGCTCTTTTTGTGAATAGGTTCCTTCCTCCGGAAAGGTATCTAACAGCTTCTCTTCCCCGGTTTCATAATTAAGCTTTACTGCATTGTGCATACACATGGAATACTCCGGATGCGATTCCATAAAATCAACCTGCTTTTGCAGTTTATGCTTATCCGTCCAGTAATCATCCCCCTCACAAAATGCAATATACTTTCCTTTTACAGCTGGAAATAAAAATTCAGGATAAATATGGCAATGACTAAATTGATTCTCTTTCTGCTGGATAGTACGAATTACTTTGACATACTTTTGTGCATATTCATTAATAATTTCCGGTGTCTGGTCTGCGGAAGCATCATCATGACAAATTAATTCATACCTGAAATTCGTTTCCTGGGAAAGTACACCCTCAATCGCGTCCTTAATAAATTTTTCATGATTATATGCTGTG
>CAYNOE010000103.1:0-6964 GCA_964398745.1 uncultured Lachnobacterium sp. | reverse complement strand
TGCATATCACTGATACCATGATATCATTTTCCATATATATTCCCCATCCACTAATCCATATAAGTTTTCATTGTTTCCGGTTTTTATAAAATTCGATTACTCTCTCTATTCCCTCATCAAATTCCACCCTCGGTTCCCATCCAGTATCCCTCTGTATCTTCGATATATCCGCTTCCAGATGCATAATTTGGTTCTCACCATATGGAATTCCACCCAGAACCATTTCATCCGATTTTCTCAGCTTGTCACATAATATCACAATGTATTCTTTCAGGGGCCTCGCCTTTCCGCTTCCAATTGGATAAATCTGGTTAGCCTTTCCTTTTTTTGCAAGAAGGTACAAAGCGCCTGCAATATCATCCATATATAAAAAATCCCAGATTTGTTCCCCTTTGGAAAATTCCATTTTTCGTCCCTCAAGGGCATTTAAGATATTAGAAACAAGTACAGAATATTTATTATCATATTTCCCATAACCGCTTAAGATTCTCGGCCAGATATGCCGGATTCCATACTTCTGGCATAATATCCTTGTTGAATGGCAGGCACTCAGTTTTGTTATGCCATATGCATTTTCCGGTGTACACAGAGTATCATCCCTGAGCGGTTCCTCATGTCTTCCGTATTCTGCCTGGCTGCCAGCGCCAATAAAAGTGTGACATCCCATTTCATACGCCAGCTTCACCGCATCACAGGAATATTTTACATTTTCAAACTGTTTCTCCATGTCCTCCCGCAGCTTCTGCAATGTATTTGTCCAGCCCAGATGAAAAAAAACATCAAAATCCCGCTCCTGCGGAACAAAATCCTTCAGCTGTTCCAGACTGCAGTTGACAATATGCAGACGTTGATCTTTGGGTAAATGAAATTTCCTTTCGGATTCTTCCCGCTGAAAAAGAAATATTTCAACATCTTCGTCTAACAGTTTTTGTATTAATGCCATTCCAACGGGTCCGGAACCTCCAGTCATTACCGCCTTTTTTAATTTATATTCCATTCGGTCACCTTTCTTATATCCATGCATATACAACAGTTTCACTCAAATCATCCAGATGATGCCTTACAGCAATTTTATATTCTGGTAAAATCTGCTTAATCAGCAAAGGTATAGAATAAAAATCAACTGCATTATGATAAATACAGACTGCCAGTAACGGCTTATACTTTCTTATACCGTTTTTTGCTCCTAAAAGCATCTGGTACTCATAACTCTCTATATCAGCCTTAAGAAAAGAATACGGTTTTGTCAGAAACTCATCCAGGGAAACAATCTGTATGTCACTTTCTTCCTCCGGAGATGACTCCACAATCTTGCTCCCCAGTCCGTTATTCTCTCCATAATGCTCAAATTTTCCCTGACTACAGTGTTCCCCTATTCCATACGGATATAACTCAAACCTGTCTTCTGGAATCCTCCGTTGTTTACATTCCTTTTCCACAGTTTTCTTTAAAAGTGCATAACTATCTTTATCCGGTTCAAACGCAACAATCTTATGAAACACTCCGTCCTTTTGATTTAAATATTCTTCAATCGTATCGCCGGTATATGCCCCGCAGTCCACAAATACTTCATCCGGATTTTTCTTGTTGAAACAGTCAGTACAAAAATACTGACTGCCATCCTCCAGACTGGTCTCAGGCTTATTTCCAGTTATCCGCCATTTAACCAGCTCTGAATACACATTCCTGGAACGCTGGTCCAAAAGCATGTCATAACATCCAAGCACTTCTTTGCTGTGTAATTTCAAAATCACCTCATCCAAAAGCCAGCTCTCTGCTCCGGACAACTTACACTGCTCTTTTATATCTTTTATTACTTCCGGCCGTATGGTACAGATTAACACACAGATATTATCCCGCCCTGACAGCATCTCCGGATCCATAACCGGCTTCCCGTTAAACATTTTATTTTTCTTTGATACCGCTTTATCAATATAACCTTCAAAGAAAAACCCTTCTTTTTCCAGACGCTTAAGCCCCTCATAATACAACCGGGCAGTATTTCCTGCTCCCCATATCCACACCTGCTTCCCGGATAACTGTGGTATATTCTCGCTTAACAGCTTCTCAAGCTCTAATCTTTCCATAACTGCCGTCTCCTCTTTCCATTAAGTTCCTAGCTTTTTTGAAACAGTTCAACCAGCATATTCTCTCGCAGCTCCTCTTCCGGCAGCATCGGGTTCATATACTCAAGCGGCAATGATTCCATCTGTCCGTCCTGCCGCTTATAGGATACTTGCTTTGGCAATGCACTAAGCTCAATCGGAACCATCACCTCACAGATAACCGGGCCTTCATATTCCAGTACTTCCCGTACTTTTTCCTCTAATTCACTGTTATGGTATATCTGTACCGTCTTCAGGCGGTAGGCTGCTGCCACGTCCGAAACCGGGGACAGAGTCAGATTTGACGCTTCGTCGCAGGCAACATAATGTCCCCCGAAAATATTTTTCTGCGTTGCGTGAATCTGCGCATATCCCTGATTATTCAGTACAAAAATTTTAATCGGCAGATTCAGCCTGCGAATTGTCTCCAGTTCCTGTATATTCATCTGGAATCCGCCGTCCCCGTTCACGCAGACTGTCCTGCGCCTGTTTCCCGCAAGACAGGCGCCGATTGTTGCCGGAACGCCAAATCCCATGGACGCAAGACCTTTTGTGGAAAATACCCGCTGTCCTTTCTTCACACGGAAGGTCTGCATGGATACATCAATGCATGTCCCGGAACTTCCGGATACATAAATGTCCTCCGGCTGCATCTGCCTTGTAATCGTATCCAGAAGGGCATAAGTATTTACAAGTTCTTTCTGGTTCCATGCTTCCGCTGTCACAACAGGATATTTCTGTTTCATCCGGTTTGCATAGGAAATCCATCCAGAATAATCTTTCCGTTTTATTTTATCCTTATGCTTTAACAAAAGCTCCATAAAGCGCTTTGCATCCGCACAAACCGCTAAATCCGGTCTTACATTCGTTTTATGCAGTTCATTCTCATCAATATCCACCATAATTTTGTACGCTGCCCTTGCGAATCCGTCAAAATTATAGCCTGTCTGAAGCAGGTTCATCCTTGCACCGACAGAAAGGAAAAAATCCGAATTCTGCTGTACAAAGTTCGCATAACGCTGCCCGATTCCTCCGGGTCTTCCAAAAAACAGCGGATGTGTATCCTCAATCAGATCTATTCCATTCCATGTTGTCAGAACCGGAACCTGCAGTTCCTTCACGAGCTGGTAAAACGCGTCTGTCCCTCCGGAAAGACGGATTCCATTCCCTGCCAAAATCACCGGACGTTCTGCCTGGTTCAGGCAGTCAATTACTTTCAGCACCTGCTGTTCCAGTAATTCTTCCTGTTTCTTTAATATTTCTTTATCCACCTGTTCCGGCTGCCAGCCAGCCAGCTTGTCCTCTTCAATCTGCATTGCCTGAACATCCAGCGGAATATCCAGCCACACCGGTCCTTTTCTTCCAGTTGTTGCCTCATATACCGCCCTGTCCAGATGATAGCGGATATTTTCCGGCTCTGTCACCAGTGCTGCATACTTTGTAACCGGTTTGACAATAGATATGATATCCAGTTCCTGCATTCCCTGCTGGCGGATTCCCTGCCCGTTAATCATGTCAGCCCGCTTCACCTGGCCTGACAGTACAATCATTGGTGTAGATTCAATATAAGCCGCAGACACTCCGGTAAGGGCGTTGGTTCCTCCCGGTCCTGTCGTCACCATAAGAAGCCCTGGTTTATTTGTCACCCTTGCATACGCTTCCGCTGCAATCGAGCAGGCCTGCTCATGAAGGCATACCACGTACTGAATTTTTTTACTTTTCCCCAGAGAATCATTCAGGTGCATGGCACCGCCGCCGGGAAGCATAAACATATGCCGGATATCCAGTTTTTCTAGATACTTTATCACATAATCCGATAACTTCATAGTCTCTTTTTCCTTCCAGCGTCACGAATATTCTGTCCCTTATGCCTGATACTCCTTTAAAGCGTCTGTGCAGGCATACTGCAGCGTCAATAAAAGCTTTAATTTCTGTTCCTCACTTAAGTCAAATGTATCAACGGCATCCATTGCCATACGGCAGAACTTATCAATCCATTCTTCATAATGTTCAATGTCATATCCATATCCTCTTGCCATCTCCAGAAGATATACTGTCTTCCGGATTGTCATATCCAATCCCGCCGTAACTCCTTCTGCTTTGCCCTCCATCATCCAACGCAGAAATTCAATCATTCCCAAAAACTGCTGCTGCCTTCCCTCATAAGTGGCATATCCATTTATTACTACTTCCGAAGCATCCTGCGGAACACCATCCTTCTCCTGAATCAAAATCACCGGCTCAATTACATTATCCCCTATCTGGCTGAGAATTGCACACCACCATTCATGAGGATAAGAACCAAAAAACGTATTATTCTCAAACTGCTTCAGACGCATAAAATTCTCTCTGATAAAATCCTCTCTCCGTACAATCAGACCTGACAGGTAATTTTGCTTAAGAAATAAATTTATAAATGCACCTATGCCCTTTTTTCCGTAACTACGGTCTGAAATATAGCCATACTGAAATGCCGTTTTGGCTCTTACCACATTTAACTCCGGATAATCAGTCAAAAGCTTAAAATAGTGTTCAAGCCCCCCTAAAACCACATCATCCTCATCCGAAACAAACAGCACATATTTTCCATGCGCCATACCCGCTGCATACAGCCAGTTCTCCCAATAGACCAAATCTTTATCATGATCATAATAAAGCAGCCTTGCATCGCCTGTCTGTCCGGCTTTGGCATATTCTTCTTCATAAAACCCTATACCATTTTTGGAAATTGTAATCTCTATCTCTGCATCATAAATCATCGGAAGCAGATTTTCCAGACGTTTTAATATACAATTCCCACGATGCCAGGTTGGAATGGCAATGGTCAGCAACACATTGTCCGTATTCCTGCCTTCCGGTGTCAGCCGGTATGTATGCTCCTGTTCCACAATCTCTGCCAGTGCTTTTTTTTCTTCCTCTGTCCCCCCATATATCCGCGGAAGGTATTCTGCCGTATGCTTATGGAAATATGCCTGGAATTCCTCTTCATCAGAAAACAGCATAATATGGGACGCAGCGTCCGCCAGTTCCGGTATCTTAAAAAACGAACTGCATCTGTTCACATCATGACAGACCACATATACTTTCCGGCATCCTGCTTCCGCCAGCACCTCCGGCATCTTTCTCCAGTCCCAGTCTTTCACTGCTGCCAGGGCACTGAATTCCATCTCCTGAAAGCATTTTTCCCTGACAGCATTCTGTATGCTGCCAATGGAAAATATTCCCCTGAAGTTCTGTATTTCCCTGTCATAAATGTAATACTCCCCTTCACGGTACGGAATAAAATCCAACAGACAGTTTTCATATTCTGTCTTTGCATTCACATGACGCTGCCAGGCTTCATATGCCTTACGGAATTCCGCCTCATTTCCAGACATATAGCAGTCATATATAGTATGCAGGATCCACTCCTGTTCATACACTTTTGTATATGCCAGTATAAATGCTTCCAGCGCGGCGTCATATGCCCCGTGGTCAAACTGTGTACCTGCATATTCCAGCAGTTCCTGTCCCGATAATGCCATTTCCCTACCCCTTTTTTTCTGTTTCGTCCTGCAGAGGATGTTCCTTCGCGTATTTCACAATTGTTTCTTCCGCAAGTCCGGAAATCTCATCCGCCGCCACCGTAACCGCATACATCAAAACCCTGCCCTGTTTTGCCACATCCAGCAGTTCGCTCCCCCGGTCGTCCTGCACCCGGTATACCAGTGGCCGCAGGGTAAAATTCACTCCTTCAAGGCTGTCCATGACTGTCCTGGCCATATAATCCGTTTCCATGTAACTGTTCAGTTTTTTTATTTTTTTCAGTATTTTCCCCAGTTCCTGCCTCGAAACGGTCTTTTTTGCTTCCAGTTTCTCCAGACGTTCATAACACCGCAGACCTTCTTCTGCCTTCTTTTTCACTTCTGCCAGTTTTGAAACCGCTCCTTCAAAATCCCCCAGGGCATCCTTCTGTCTGCCGCCTGTAAATAACGGCTTGCAGCGTGCAATATGCCATTTGACATTAAACTTACGGACACAGAATTTCTGGACCGCTTTTTTTAAGGTCATCACTTTTGTACCGTGAATCAGCGCCCCGCCTTCTGTTGCATCAATGACCTTTACATGGTTCCATGCCTTAAAATGGTCTTCAAACCATTTCCGGTACATATCAAAATCAGCCCTTGTCAGCACTTCCCCCCCGTCTATGGATTCCACTTCAAAATATTCGCCGCTGTCAGCATCAATCTGGTCCATTTTCTCCTGGAACGTACCATCCGCATGTGTCCGGTTTCCCGTCATTGCAAGATCCTGGCCGACAAGGATTACCGTTCTGGTACCCATGTTCAGGCCAAGACTGTAGGCGGATGTTGCCACGGAGCCTCCTGTCACCAGATCCGGAATCACCCTGTCCGGATGGCCATCCTCCAAATCAATATCCCCTGTCAGGTGGTCTTCAAATGCAGACTGCGCCGCATAGAAAAATTTTTTTCCTTTATGGTTCTCCATTGGTGCCGTGGATACCGCTGTCATCGTTACCATCGGCACTTTTGAAATATCCTTATGCCGGAACAGTATTCCTGGCTTCAGTCCATCAATAATGACAAACAGATCGGGAATAATGCCCGCGTTCAAAAGAGGCTTCATAGCCGTGTCGGTTGCAATGATGCAGGCCTTTCCTTCGGCTTTTTTTAAATCCAGAATATTTTTATTCAGGGACGGCCCCGCTGAAACAATAATAACCGGCACATCCTCCGGAAGCATCCCGTACAGCTCCCGGATGCTGTATCCCTCGTATAAATACGGCAGATTTTTAAAAACATTCCCTGCGCGAACATTGGTATAGCGGAGCAGGGTGTTCCAGTGTACCTCCTGGGTTG
>CAYNOE010000102.1:6863-9833 GCA_964398745.1 uncultured Lachnobacterium sp. | reverse complement strand
CTTTTTTATAATCGAAATCAGCGGGCAATGTACCTGCAAAAGATTGTAATACACGAAATCCCTCCATACTTTCAGAAATATCAACGGAGTTTTCCGGATTTTCGGTTTTAATGTCTTGATGAATCCATATCGAACGTATGAAATCATATAAAGATTCGAGCGATTGTTCCGGCATTTCCTGGAGCAGGATGATAGTTTTTTCTAAAGTTGACATTGTCTAAACCTCCTCTATATCATTCTTGGTTTCAGCATGTTAAGTCCGAGTATAGCAAGAAGAAATCCGCATGTTGTGAGGATAATGCTGCCCTTTTTACCATAAAGCGGATTCACCGCATTTTTTATAAAGAATAACACCGGATAAAGGTAATGTCAATAAAAAAGTTTGGGTAGATATTTGTGGTATTCTGGCAGGAAATCTTTTTGCTTTTGAGGAAAAAGAAGCAGTTATGGAAAATTATATATCACTGGTAAAAAAGGCTTTATCAGTGGGACATATGAAAATTTATGCTGGAATTAAAGGAATGTTTCAAAAGAATATATGACATTCCCAAATTTATTTTTATGCATTGGGATATGCAGTCGGGCGTGTCCCTGCAGGTTCGCATTCCGGCATACAGGGCTTCCTTCCAAAAAAGAAGAAATCACAACAGCTAACATTGGATCAATGCTTTGGAACAGATGCTTTCAGGGAGTTTGGCTTTTAAAAATGGGGAACTCAAAAGGGCAAAGAAAAAATGGTAAAATGTGACAAAAAGTCGAATGGTTTTTGTCATATTTTTTGTAGAAAAAAGGACACCGTTTTGTTATTATATATAGAGAGAGGGGATGAGGACAGAGTGAAAACGATAGACATAGTCGGCGAGAATTATTTTGGAAAATGGGATAAAACACGCGTTGCATGCCGCAGTATAATTATTAGAGAAAATAAAATCCTGTTGTCTTATGAAGCATTCACAGATCAATGGATGCTTCCTGGTGGAGGCATGGAAGATGGTGAAAATGAAAATGAATGTTGTATCCGCGAAGTGGCGGAAGAAACAGGGATGCTGATAAAAATTTCGGATTGCCTGTTGGAAATTGATGAGTATTATGAAAATTGGAAATGGGTTAATAAGTATTTTACTGGCGAAGTGACTGGCACTACAGAGATGAAGCTTACCGAACGGGAAAAAAAGGTTGGAATGCAGCCAAAATGGCTTCCTATAGAAGAAATAAAATCTATATTCGCCAAACATAATATATATTCTGGTAAAGATGAAATGCGCAGAGGAATGTATTTGCGCGAGTATACGGCATTATGTGAATTATTGAAATAATTTATAAACCTTAATTTACTTTCAATTTTAAGGATATGGGAGGTTAGTAAATGAAATATTTAAAATTTGTGCTTATGTTTTTGTCAGTGTGCCTGCTGGCCGGGTGCCAAAAACCCGCGGAACACATGGAACAGAAAGAAGCCCAAAATGATGTTTCCCAGATAAAAGAAATAAAAACTGCCATGGAGACGGAAAACACCGAAACGGCTGCACTGAAACCGGCGGATTGTGATTTAAAACAGATGGAGGCAGAAAACAATGCTTCCGTTTCCGTGGAAGCAAGGGACGGAAAAATGGTTCTGTCTGATGAAAAAATGAAAAAGGAAATTGCGTCCATTGAACAGGCCTATGACAGCGGCAGTCTGTTTTTGAGCATGACTGATGAAAACACCGGATTTCTTCTGTACTGCAGTTCCCCGGCGGGCGGACAGATGATGAAGGAACTGTATGAAACAAAAGACCGGTGGCAGACATATGAAAAAACAGACATCAGTCAGCTTATTGACGGTTATCCTACCAGTCTGTCCGCAGTATCTGACGGGCATTTATATATTGGTGTACAGACACACAGCGATGGCTATCTGTTTGAAACCGCCGATGGCGGAAAAAGCTGGAAACCGGTTACGGTTGATAAAACGCTTGAAAAATGCCGCTATGGATTTGCACCGGTCTTTGATGAAAAAACCGGCAGTTTTAATACGCTTCTGGAATGCGATGGATATTACAGCCTGTACCAGTCAGATGCGGCGTTGTCTGCATGGAAACTGGCGGGCATTTTTTCCATGGAAAGAGAGATACAGTCCTTCGTCATCCGGAATGGGGAATTTATCATAGCGGACGGGCAGGGGCAGTGCTGGCAGCTGCAGCCTTAATGGGATTTTGCTATTATATATGAGAGAGGGTGTCCTGTCAGCTTGCTGCGGGGCACTTAAGTCGCCCCGTCCATAAAGAATTCTGCAATTTTAATTCCCAAATCTTTATAAATACATACAGGAACCTCAGCTTCAAAGCCGTACTGTCCGGTTTCTTCTTCATGTTCAAAATCATAAACATTAACAGTTTGCGTGCGGGGATTAATAATCCAGTATTCCCGGACTCCCGTTGCAGCCCTTGTCATCCAGCTTGTTTTTATCACAGATAACGGAAATATCCGGTTCGACATAGTTTCTGTCATCTTTATTTAGAAATACTGCAAACGGAGGGGGATAAACCAGACAGGAACCGTTCCTGGATTTAATATAGTCATAAATCTGCCCGTCAATCAGTTCGGCACGCTGTCCGTCTGGCAGCGCATAGATATCTTTTACTGTATATGATTTCTGTTGTGGGAGCGCCATAAAATACACCTCCTGCTTTATAGCTGTAATCATACACTGTCAGGACATAAAATTCAAGCGGGAATTCTGGATAAAGAATAAACAGTTGAGTATACACGATATCCGTATGGATGAACTGGACAAACTAAAGGATTAAAAACCAGGGAAGTCAGAAATAGTAAAACGGATGAGTGTTTTCGTTATTATATTATGAAGAGGATATATTCCCACTATTTGGAGAGGAGATAATAAATTATGAATACCGCTTATTTTAATGGGCGATTATCCAGAGACAGGGTAAAGCAGACCGTTATAATCGCACTTTTGTTCTGGCCGGT
>CAYNOE010000102.1:0-6853 GCA_964398745.1 uncultured Lachnobacterium sp. | reverse complement strand
CGGGGATGCTGTTTTAAAACCTGACGAAGCATTTTTTCTGGCATGTAGTTCTGGTGCGGCAGGGCATGTTTTTCAAAGTGTTTTTCAATGGATGCTGCCAATGTACGGACTGATTTTGTGTGCGGATGACTGTATTGTGGATTATGGGAGGGGCTATACGACCATTCTGGCAGGCAGGGTGGGCAGAAAAAAATATGTAAAAAGCAGTTTGAAAAGAAGCTTTTTAGTGATGTTTTGCGTAATAGCGGCATCCATGTTTCTTAATCTGATGATGGTACATATCATATTTTATGGCGGAAAATATACCATGCATGCAGATGAATTGGTTATGTCACGGTTTTTACAATGGGAAATCGATTATCCATTTCTGGCAAATCTGCTTTTTTTGCTCATTATATCGGCGGTCAGCGGTTTGGTATCCATGGCAGGGACAATGATTGCGATTGTGCTGCATAATAGAAAGCTTGTTTACGGACTGTCCATGCTTATCTGGTTTATTTTATTTTTCCAGAAAAGAACGGTTGTATTGTTGTTTCAGCCGCATTCAGAGTATTTACTGGATGAACTGGTTCCGCTTGGACTGGAGACATTTTTGGTGTATCTGGCTGTCATTGTATCCGGGTACTGCTGGGAGGTTTATCATGAAACGAAGATACCTTAGTGCGGTTGTATTTGTGGCGGCAGTTTTTCTGGTTGACATGTTTTTGTGCAAATATTTAAAGCTGCCTTTGTATTTACTCTGCTGCATGAATTAATTGGAAGTATTTTTATCATTCGGTATGGAAATATACAGATTCTGCTTTCACATGGATGGATTTGGGGAAGTATTTTTCAGATACTGTCAGGAATAGTTTTTTATTTTAACGGTTTTATGGTGCAGGAGCTTTTTGGGAGCAGGCTGAAAGGGATAAAAGCAGAACTTGTAACGGTCGTTCTCTTTTTGATAAGTTATTTTGTTTTTTATACTATTTCCGGTCCGAATGGATGGTCACCGTTTCAGGACAGTGCACCGTTATATATGCTGTGTGCGGGGAAAAAGTCAACCGGACAGTGTATACTGTCGTTGCTGCGACTGGTAATCTGTGCAGTTGTTTTGGTATATTTGTTTTACATATATGTCGGGCAGGGAGATGTGTTTGATGATGAAGAAAAGGAATAGCCTGAATTTGGTTATGCTGGTTATTTCCAGTATTCTGCAGTGTATTTTTTTCCGTTTTTTCAGTGATCCCGGGGCACCGTTTGCATTTGTTACCGGAATCAGGCGTTATGAAAGTTTGTCCTGCTGTGCAATATGCCTGCCAGTGTTTTTTCTGGTGCTTTTGTTCAGTGATTACTATTCCTTTTACATGGAAAATTATGGCAGACTTCTCCTGGTAAGAAGATGCGGGAGGGATTCTGTGGTTATCCGGTTGTTTTTAAAGATGGGACTGGTTTTATTGCTGCTTGTTCTTCTGCAGATGGGAATCAATTTCCTTTTCTTTCCGGACTTTCTGATACGGCACTGGCGGCTGGTTGTCAGATGCGGTATAGTCTGTTATGGAATTTTATATTCAGTAATATCCATGGAATTTCTGCTTTGTACCTGTTTTGGGGAGCAGATTGTATGTGCGGTGGTTAATCTGTATTTTCTGGTGGGCTGTTTTATTCATACAATGCCAAAACAGCAGGTAATAAAAAAGATATTTTATACAGGAAAGGTTGTGAATCTGAAAAAACTGTGCGAAAAAATGAATACGTGTGCAGTAGTCATGGAAATACTTGTGCTTTTGTGCTTTTCGCTTCTGCTGTGCTGGTTCAGCATTATCAGATGCAGAAAAAAGGATTTTTTTTAAGCCGGATACCGGCGGGTGAATAAACCAGAAGAAAGGATAATTACAGGTATAAAAAAATGATACAGATGGAAAACGTAACAAAAGAAATTAAAAAGAAAATAATTCTGGAAAATATCAGCTATACATTTCATGGAGGAAAAATTTACGGATTTTGCGGACCGAACGGCTCCGGAAAAACCATGATTCTGAGAATGATTTGCGGGCTTGTCGTTCCTACGGATGGAAGGATTTTAATTGATGGAAAGGAACTGCATAAAGATATTTCTTTTTCCCCGAATACCGGGATAATTATTGAAAATATGGAGCTGCTTCCGAATATGAATGCATTTGACAATTTGAAAGTGCTTGCAGCAATTAAAAAGACAGCCTCCGATGAGGACATCCAAAATGCAATTGAAAGAGTGGGACTTCATACAGACAAGAAAGTAAAAAAATATTCCCTCGGAATGAGACAGCGGCTGAATATTGCGCAGGCAGTCTTTGAAAAACCGGATATTCTTTTGCTGGATGAGCCGACCAATGCGCTGGATGAGCAGAGGGACAGAACTGATTTACAGACTGCTGGAGGAAGAGAAGGAACGGGGCGCATGTATTATTCTGGCAACACATAATAAGTCAGATTTCAGCAGTATCTGTGACCAGGTTCTGAAAGTATCCGGTGGGAGAATGGAGGAAACTGGAAATGAAAGTTAATTTATGGGTGGCAAAAATAGCTGTTGCCGGGATTCTGCTGCTTATTGCTTGTGCCGGAATAAACCGTTATATGCATGTAAAAACAGCCGGTTCCTTTCGTGAACCGCAATCTTTTATTGAGGAAGGGAAGGGGGAACTCCGGCTTTCAAAAGACGGATTGTTTAAATACCGCGTGGATAAAACAGATGACAGTGCCATGATTATGAATTATGAGGGTGAATATCTGGATACAGATAAGAAGATAAAAGACCTGGTTATTCCGGAAGAACTTGACGGACATCCGGTATCCTGTATTGAACAGGCATCATTTGCCATGGATGAGGTGATGGAAACATTGACGCTTCCATCCTGCTTAAAAGAACTGAGAAGAGATGTGATATTCTGTATTCCGAATCTGAAAAAGGTTTATTATATGGGAGACAGCCTGACAAAAATTGAAGATGGAGCGTTTGACGGTTATGAGGGGGATGTGGTGACTGCAAAAAATTCTCCATTATGGAAATTCTGCAGAAAAAACCAGGTGAATGTTATGGAACCGTAATTGCGGTAATTATTTTATTGTACAATTAGTATAGAAATATCAGAAAGGCAGGGGAATTGGTAGTGGATTGCAGGAAAAGGGAAACTTCCAATTTAGAAGATGTGCTTTCTGTTTTATATAAGAAGCACAGAGGACTGATGAAGAGGGTTTCATTAAATATATTAAGGGACAGATATCTGGCAGAGGATGCTGTACAGGAAGCGTTTATCCGTGTATCTAAATATCCGGAAAAGATAAAGGATGTGGATGCGGCAGGGACAAAACAGCTTCTGGTTATGATGACTAAAAGTGCTGCAATTGATATTTACCGGAAAAGGAGCAGACAGATGGAAAAAGAAGTTTATGTAGATGAGATGGAGGAAAACGAGAATCTGGCAAAGGAAATGGAGCCGGAAAGTGAAAACCATGTGCTGGAGGTATTAAGAAACCTTCCAGTGAAATATAGGGATGTTTTCCTTTTGAAGTATAGTTCGGGGCTTGCAAATTCTGAGATTGCAGAGGTACTGAGGATTTCAGAGAAAGCCGTAAACCAGAGGGTGACAAGGGGAAAGGTAATGATCAGGGAAGCATTGAAAGAAGCGGGAGAGTGGTAGAATGGCAAAAAAAGAAGAAACAGAAATAACAGATGAATGGCTGCAGAAATATATGCCGCTTGTATCAGAGCAAATGTTCAGGGAACTGGAAGAGCAGGAAGAACAGGCTGTGTGGGAAGAAAGCGGCTCACAGTTTTCAGAGCGTTTTGAGAAAAACATGGAAAAGTTTTTCCGGAAAGTGGGGCGGTGGGAGAAGTTCCGGAATTTTGCTCCCTTACGTACAGTGGCTGCCGCTTGTATTGTTTTGTGTATCTGTCTGGTTGGGGGAGGCATCCTGCATGCATCCGGCCTGATATTCTTTTCTGTGAAGAAAACCCCTGATACTCTCAATATGACAAAGTATACCTATCACACAACAGAGGATGTTACGGAGAAACCAGAATGGAAAAAACCGGGGTATATTCCAAAGGGGTATGAGCTGGTGGATGGGCAGGAGGATGTT
The DNA here is from genome assembly GCA_964398745.1 of uncultured Lachnobacterium sp. Classification (GTDB taxonomy): domain Bacteria; phylum Bacillota; class Clostridia; order Lachnospirales; family Lachnospiraceae; genus Roseburia. The sequence goes on along the minus strand of CAYNOE010000102.1, from coordinate 2,752 downwards.
CTGGGGGCAGTATATATTTATAAGGATAAGGCAGAGAAAGAACTAGTATGCAGACAGAATTTGGTTTCGGATGGAGATTCGAGGTCTATTGATGATGAGTATGACTGGAAAGAAGAAATTGAAACGGCATATGGGACGGCATATGTTCAGGGGTATGATAATGGATTTGTATATGGCTATCTGGAATATATGAACTGTACGTTTATTGTCCACGCAATTGATTTGGACATTAGAGAAATTGAAAAAATTTATAATAACTGGCTCTGCTAACTAAAAAATGAAATTGAAATCAATATAACCTTAGTGGTTACTTTGAAATAAATAGCAAAATTAAAGGAGGAAAAGAATATGGGAAACAAAATATTTAGAAAAGGAATTGTAGCAGTTGGCATGGGACTGGTGCTTTTGTCGGAGACACCATCAGCGGTTTTGGCAAATGTGCCGGAACAAATACAGCCGATGACGGTATATATATCGGACTGCAATGCAGAGTTGAGTATTAGTGAGAAGGGTGTTGCATTGGTAAAAGTAGATGTTACATCTAAAGGAGGCAGTAGTACATCTATCAATGCAATTCTTCAGAAAAAAACTTCAGATGGCTGGAAGGATACTAAGACGTGGAAGGTGGAGGGGCAGGGAGGTTATACACTTCTTTCCAAGACATATTCAGTTTCAAAAGGAACTTACCGGGTGTATGCAACCGTAAAGGCGGGTACAGAAACCAAACATCCGGTATCTGCCACTAAAACCTATTAAGGTTTAGAACAATTATACGGGAGGTTCCTATTCATTTGGCTACAATGGGAAAACCGATAATAAGGAGCCGAGAACTGCATTTATGAGTTATCATAAATACAAATCCGTTTCTGCAACAATTCGTAATTGTTCCAATACCATGGCAAAGCTTTATTATAATGATTAAGTAGTCAGACTATATCCGGGCTGCAGCGTTTTGCTGCAGCCCTTTAAGGAGGAAATCATGAATCTTTGGCACAGGTTTTATTATGCAGGAAAAAGAATAAGAAGAAATTTTAAAATGCAGCTTCTCTCCATCGTCATTATGGTGGTTGTTCTTACCATGATTTAGCTTTCGCTGATTCTGCCGTCTGGGCTGGGCTGGGGCAGGACGGCAGTAAAAAAATCCCTGAATGTGCCGCTGGAGAGCTGTGGAATGGTGTCACTCACGGATAAGAAGAATTTTGAAGAACTGTCCCGTTTTATGGAACGGGCATGTGCGCTGAAGGAAATCCGGGCATTTGGCTATTACAGCCATCTTGACCATACCGGACTGGCATCGGAAGGGGACACGGACTACCTGCAGCGGCTGCTGGAAATCCAGAATGAAGGAAAAAAGGAATATGAGGACTGGAAAACTAATGCCGGGCCGTATGTGGTCGCAAGCAGTGACTCGGATGTGCAGGAGATATGTATGAACCGGGAGCTGTTCGGGATAGAAAATATCCGCCTTGCCAAAGGAAATCCGCCGGACATGTGGGAGGCGGACGCGGCCCTGATGTACCTGGGGTATGATTTCCGGGACATTCCGGTCGGGACGGTGTTCGTACAAGATGTATCAACGCAGGCATTAAAGGGTATTTCACTGGAGATTGAAAGAGGTTCCCTTGTCTCCATCACCGGGGCGTCCGGTTCGGGCAAGACCACTTTGTTAAATATCATCGGCTGCATGGATATCCCGACAGCGGGCAGGTATGTATGTGACAAAACAGAGGTTTCCGCACTAAAAGCCGGAGAAGTGGAGAAATTCCGGAAGGAAAATATTAGTTTTGTGTTCCAGCAGTTCGCCCTGCTGGATGACTATACGGTATTTGAAAACGTGGAGCTTCCCCTGCGCGTAAAGAATCTGCCGAAAAAGGAACGGAAACGACAGATACGGGAAGTTCTTGCAAAATTCGGGATTGCGGAGCTGGAAAAGAAATATCCCACGCAGATATCCGGCGGGCAGCAGCAGAGATGCGCCATTGCGCGGGCGGTTGCCGCGGGCACGGACATCATCCTTGCGGATGAACCAACCGGAGCGCTGGATTCCAAAACATCTTCGGAAATTAGTTCACTGTTAAAGGAACTGAACCGGAGCGGTAAAACCGTGATTATCGTTACGCATGATATGAAAATTGCGGAACAGGCAGACCGGATTATACGAATCGAAGATGGAAGGATTGTGGAATGAAAATGACAGGATACTTGTGCCAGAATACAGACCTGTTTTACGGGGCGTCTAAGACGCCCCGTCCATAAAGAAATCGTTGAATCTTTTAAAGGAATATGATAAAATGCATCCATGGGAAACCAGAGAGCCCAGGCGGCTTACCCTCCATATTCGGAGGGACTATCCCTCCAGACGAAAGAAAGGAGGGATTGCCAATGTATGTTACATATTCTGATTTGGTTCAGATTGGAATATTCATTGTCGCCCTTATTGGATTGTGCTACACAATATTCAAAGGGAAAAGAAAATAGCCGCCACTACTGCAATAGTGACAGCTTATGTAGAAATACATTAACTAATAAACACTAGAGGGTAGGCCGCTTCTCTGGCTTTCCCTTTGTCTGTATTATAGCACGTCATCCGATATGTTTCAAGAATTATTTCAACTTCTCGCATAATTACCTTTATTGCTTTTGATTTCCAACCGGTGCGCCGGATTCTAAAACATCCTCGGAAATCACTGGAAACACAGCTTTCCAGGACCGATCTGGAAGAATCATAAAGTGGTACTTTCCCGAAGCCGCC
>CAYNOE010000101.1:0-10061 GCA_964398745.1 uncultured Lachnobacterium sp. | reverse complement strand
ATCTGTATTAGAGTGGATGGAAAATGGTGAAATAGATAAGTTAAAAATCAAGCGGTGGCAGAATAAAATTTATGAAGTGTATTTTCAAAAGCACAATCGGTTATTCTATGTTATACATCAGGGTACAGACATATATATATTACATGCCTGCCGTAAGCAGAAAAACAAAACGGAAAGAAAAGATAAGGCCATTATTATTAAGAGAACGAAAGAATTAGAACATATATTAAATACAAGATTTACATGATATTCTGGAGGTGATATTATGCCGTTTGTAAAAATAAATGTACAAAATGAAATCGAAAAAAAACGTAAAGGGTCCCCAACATTCCAGAAAATATGGGATGAAAGCAGAGAGGAGTATAAATTAATTGGTGAAATGACATCTTTGCGAAAGCAGGAGAAAATGACACAAAGCAGACTGGCAGAACTCACCGGAAACAAACAGCAGGTTATTTCACGCATCGAAAAGAGGGAAAGTAATCCCTCATTACGGATGTTTTGTAATATCCTTGATGCACTGGGATATAAACTACAGATAGTAAAAAAATAAATAATGAACGATATGAGGGCAGTAGAGAATGATCTATTGCCCTTTTATTTTGCATTAAAACCATCGGCAGGTCTTAAGGAAATCTTAATCAGTTACCCAATTGGAACTTAATAAAAAAACGGCTATAATGAATATTACAATTCATATGTTTTGTATTCGGATGAGGAGAATGGAAATGTACAATATTTTAATTTGTGATGATGAAAAGGATATTGTTTCCGCGCTTGAAATTTATTTAAAGAGTGACGGATACCATGTACTGAAAGCGTACAACGGCATGGAAGCGGTTGAAATGATGAAAAACGAACAGGTACACCTGGTTCTGATGGATATCATGATGCCGGAAATGGACGGTATTGAGGCAATGGTAAAAATTCGTGAGCTGTCCAATGTACCGGTGATTCTTTTGACTGCGAAAGGCGAGGATATGGACAAAGTGCTGGGACTGACCGTGGGAGCGGATGACTATGTTACAAAGCCATTTAATCCGGTTGAACTGCAGGCAAGGGTGAAATCCCAGCTTAGGCGTTATATGCAGCTTGGAAGCGGGCAGGAGGTTAAGGAAAAACTTAAAGCCGGAGGCATAGAAATGGATGATAAGTCCAAGGAGGTGTTTCTGGATGGCGAGCCGGTAAACCTGACGCGGACGGAGTATGATATTTTAAAATTTCTGATGGAGCACAAAGGAGAGGTGTTTTCCCCGGATGAAATCTATGAGGCAGTCTGGCATGACAGCGCCTATGGCGTGGAAAATACTGTCGCGGTACATATCCGGCATTTGAGGGAAAAGATAGAGTATAATCCGGCGGAGCCGCGTTACTTAAAAGTGGTATGGGGACGGGGTTATAAGATGGAGGAAAACTAAAATGGAAGAAGAAATAAAGCAAAACCAGGAAACACAGGATACAGAAGAAAAAGAGAGGGAAAAGAAGAAAAATATTTTTTCCATACAGTGGCTTAAAATTCCTGCGATGCTGTTATGCATTATCAGTGTTTTTGGAATGATTTTTGGCGGACTGGGAATGATTCTGACATGGGAAAACAATCTTTCGGCGGATGATACCGGAGCGAAACTGGAAGAGGTGTTTCTGGAGGCATATGGAAATATGCTGCTCTGGGATTCGGGGCTTATGGGAGAAAATAAGACAGATGAGCTGGACGGACTGGACGGCGGAAGCATCCGTTATACCGTTACCAGCCAGAAAGAAGGGCAGAAAGAAACCGTCCTTTATTCCAATGATGATACAATAAACCGGCAGCACTGCAGGCTGGCAGTGACCGGGGATCTTACCCGTGATTACAGAGGGGTATATAACACGGATTCCTTTCTGGATATGATTGAAAGCATTGCAAATGGCGGGAATAATGGAGAATACAGTATAACATACAGTGAGGATATTAACAGGTTTGTATATGCAAAAGATCAGGGGCTGTTTTACTGTCATGCAGGAAAAAAATATTTTCTTATACCGGAATTTGTACTGCAGGGAACCGGGGAGCAGGATGGGTCCGTGTATTATTATCAGCTTACCAGGAAAAATGGGACATATTTTTATGCATGTGATGAAGTGGGCTGTAAGCAGAAAATAACGGATAACGACATTATCTCCCAATGGATAAACGGTGAATATGAAATCCTGCTTACAGAAGACGGGAGCGGGTTTACGACCATAAAAAGCAGTGATATTCCAAAGGATTCTGTGATGATCTATGGAAAGGATTATAGCGGTTATGAGGTCAGTCTGCATGACAACGCCCTGTATTACCACCCGGAAGCAATGGGCGGCCAGACGGTATATTCTGTTTATTTAGACCTTGGCGGGGTGAAACATGAAAAAATATTAAATAACGGGGTAAAGGATTATTTTGCGGATGTGAAAATGTTTTCTGCTTTTTTTTCGGGTATGGTCCGGTACTATGGCATACTTCTGGTAGGTTCCTTCGCCGTTTTTCTTTTCAGTTTCTGTTATCTGCTGGCAGCCGCAGGAAAGCGGGATGAAGAAAATCGTCCGGTATCCGGAGCATGGGATAAGGTTCCGCTTGAAGTATATACGATTGCCATAGGAGGACTGTTTGTACTGCTGGCAGGCGGATTCATGGCGGGAGTACTGGGGTATATGAGATTTCTTATGACTTCCCCGGCAATCTGTATTGCAGGTGTTGCGGTACTGGTCTGTCTGTGGACGTTTTACTGGATGAGCATAACCGTAAGAATCCGGACAAAAACCTTCTGGCGTTATACGCTGTTGTATTATCTGTTTCGGCCTGTCAGGACGGCAGCAGACAAAATGCGGAGCAATCTGCCATTTTTTGTAAAATGGATACTGGCTTTAACCGGAGTAAGTTTTCTGGAAATATGTGTGCTGTCTACATGGGACGAAGGATTTATCTGTACTTGTTTTTTGGGGCTTAAGATTATGGAATATCTGGCGCTGATTCATATTTTATATCAGGTTGACCAGATTGATAAAGGCGCTATGCGTATTGCAGCCGGGAATTACAGCCAGCCTGTCCAGACAAAGAAGATGCTTCGGGTGTTCAGGCGGATTGCAAAAAATATCAACCATGTAAGTGACGGGATTTCGGTTGCAGTGGAGGAAAAAATGAAAAGTGAACGTTTTAAGACCGAGCTGATTACCAATGTTTCCCATGATATTAAAACGCCGCTGACATCAATCATTAATTATGTGGATTTAATTAAAAAAGAAGAAATCGAAAGTCCGGTCATGCAGGAATATGTGGAAGTACTTGACCGCCAGTCACAGAGGCTTAAAAAACTGATCGAGGATCTGATGGAGGCATCCAAGGCGTCAACCGGAAACCTCCCGGTTCATATGGAACTGTGCGACGCGACAGTGATGCTGACGCAGGTGATTGGGGAATTTAAGGAGCGCGCTGAGGCAAACCAGCTGGAGCTTGTGGTGGAAAGCCCGAAGCCGCCGGTAAATATTATGGCGGACGGCAGGCATTTGTGGCGGGTAATTGACAATCTTATGAGCAATATCTGTAAATATGCGATGCCGGGCACAAGGGTGTACATTAATCTGGAGCAGTTTCATGGAATGGTAATCATGACATTCCGCAATATTTCAAAGTCAAAGTTAAATATCAGCAGTGAGGAGCTGATGGAGCGTTTTGTGCGCGGCGACAGTTCAAGAAACACCGAAGGCAGCGGACTTGGACTTTCCATTGCCCAGAGCCTGACAGGATTAATGAACGGAAATATGGCAGTGCAGATTGACGGGGATCTGTTTAAGGCGATTGTCAGTTTTGAGCAGGCTGCCGAAATGTAATGACATTCTTCCCAAAGTGTGATAAAATATAAATACAGGCAGGATGGAACGGACAGACTGCCGCAATATATTTTACGGAGGGATAAAATTGAAGATTATCATAGCCGGAGATGGGAAAGTCGGACTCACGCTTACACAGAGACTGGCCATGGAAGGGCATGATCTGACGTTAATTGATTCCAACCAGCAGGTGCTGGATTCGAGTATTGAAAGATATGATGTTATGGGGGTGCAGGGAAACTGTGCCTCTATGCATGTACTCGAACAGGCGGACATTAAAAAGGCGGATCTTCTGATTGCTGCAACCAGTGAGGACGAAATCAATCTTTTATGCTGCATGACGGCACAGGGGCTGAAACAAAGGCTGCATACGATTGCAAGGGTACGAAATCCTGAATATTATGACCAGATTGTTACCATGAGGGATGTGTACAGGCTGTCCATGATGGTAAATCCGGAGAAACAGGCGGCAATTGAGATTGAACGGCTGATTCGTTATCCGGGATTTCTGCAGAGGGATACCTTTGCAAAGAGCCGTGTAGAAATTGTGGAACTGCGACTGGATGAAAAAAGCAGGCTGTGCGACGTCCGGCTGATGGATTTGGACGCAATCGTAAAATGCAAGGTTTTAGTCTGTTTTGTAAGCCGTGACGGTGTTATGGAAATTCCGGACGGAAATTTCATTCTGCGTAAAGGAGACCGTATTTATGTAACGGCAACTTTTGAAAACCTGACGGTAATGCTTAAAAATCTTGGTGTAATTACCCATAAGGCAGAGCGTGTCATTATCTGCGGGGGCGGCCGGATTGGCTATTATCTGGCAGAGCGTCTTGTGAAAACCGGCGTGGTCGTCCAGCTGATCGAGCAGAATGAAAAACGCTGCGAGGAACTGGCGGAAAAACTGCCGGGGGTATATGTAATTCACGGGGACGCCAGCAGCCAGTCCCTGCTTGAGAGCGAAGGAATTGATTCCTGCGATGCCCTTGTTACGATGACCGGTATCGATGAAATGAACATGGTTATTTCCCTGTATGCCCAGAAATGTGGGGTGCAGCAGGTGATTACCAAGGTCGGACATAAGGAAATCAGCAGTATTTATGACGGGCTGGGACTTGGAAGCATCATCTGTCCGAAAGAACTTGTCTGCAACAACATTCTCCGTTATGTGCGTGCCATGAAAAACAGCCAGGGCGCAGCAGTTACGGTTCATGGAATTGCAGAGGGGCAGGCGGAAGCGCTTGAATTTATTGTGGATGCGGATACTGCAAACAAGGGAGTTCCGCTTCGCAATATCCATATCCGGCACGGTGCGCTGGTTGTCTGTATTTCGCACGGTTCAAAAACCGAAATACCAAACGGTGATTCCGTGTTTAACCAGGGTGATTCCGTGATTGTGGTAGTGAAGGGCGGTACAGCGTTACAGCAGATGAATGATTTATTTGCAAGAGGCGGTTATGAATTATAAAATAGTAGGGAGATTTCTTTCCCAGATTCTGTTTCTGGAAGCGGTATTAATGCTTCCGGCATTTTTAATCTGTATTGTGGATCATACATACCGGGCGGGAGTTGCATTTCTTCTGTCAATGGGAATTACGGTTTTTGTGGCCGCGGCATTATTCCTGTTCTGCCGGAAAGCAGAAAAAAAATTTTACGCGCGGGAAGGCATGGTATGTGTCAGCGTAAGCTGGATGGCAATGAGTGTTTTAGGGTGCCTGCCGTTTTTCCTGTCGGGAGAAATTCCGAATTATCTGGATGCGCTGTTTGAAATTGTATCCGGTTTTACCACGACGGGGGCGACCGTTTTAAATGATGTGGAAGCAATGTCAAACGGGCTTTTGTACTGGAGGAGTTTCAGCCACTGGCTGGGCGGCATGGGTGTGCTTGTCTTTGTGCTTGCGCTTTCTTCGTCAAAAGAACAGGGCGGTGGTTTTACCATGCACCTTCTGCGTGCGGAAAGCCCCGGGCCGGATGTCGGAAAGCTGGTTCCAAAAATGCGTACAACGGCAAGAATTCTGTATCTGATTTACATTCTGCTGACGGTACTGGACTTTATGCTTTTAATGATTGGAGGCATGCCTTTTTTTGAATCGGTGTGTACGGCGTTTGGCACGGCAGGAACCGGAGGTTTTGGTATTAAAAATGACAGCATGGCAGGCTACAGTCCGTATCTGCAGACTGTCTGTACGGTGTTCATGCTGCTGTTTGGTGTCAATTTCAGCTGTTATTACCTGCTTTTAATCCGGCAGGTAAGGTCTGTTGTTAAGGATGAGGAAATACGTTTTTACTTTGGTGTGGTGCTGGGCAGTATTTTTCTTATTACATTGAATATACAGGGATATTACCAGACGATTGGGGAAGCGCTCCGCCATGCGGCATTCCAGGTGGCGAGTATTATTACAACCACAGGATTTGCCACCACGGATTTCGACCTCTGGCCCGGATTTTCAAAAGCCATTTTATTTGTGCTGATGTTTCTGGGAGCCAGTGCGGGCAGTACCGGAGGCGGTCTAAAATGTGGACGCGCGCTGATTCTGATTAAGAGTATGAAAAGAAATATAAGGCGGATTTTAAACCCGAAACGGGTGGAGGTTGTACGGTTAAACGGAAGAAAAATCAGTGAAAAGGTTCTGGAAACCACAAATACCTACCTGGTTGCGTATGCGATTATTGTATTTTTAAGTTTTCTGCTGATTTCAGTGGACGGTTTTTCCCTGACTACGAATTTGTCAGCAGTATCCGCCTGCTTTAATAATATCGGTCCCGGATTTGAAGCAGTAGGGCCGACTTGTAATTTTTCCATATTTTCCGGATTTTCCAAAGTGGTACTGATTATTGACATGCTTGCGGGAAGACTGGAAATTTTCCCAATCCTGCTTCTGGTTTCTAAAAGTACATGGAGGCACAGATGACAGGAGCATTTGTAAAAAGCAGCCGTCACAGGAATGACAAAACCTGTGGCGGTTTTTATAGTTAAGAAAAAACGGTTTTAAGGCATTTTATGGCACTTGTCAACCAGCGGTTTACGAAAATGTAACCGGACTTTGTTGTAATTTTAAGCAAAAACCAATAGAATCGAAACAACATTGATTCTGCCCGGGCAGATAGATGGAGGTACATATATGACAATAGGAGAAAGAATACAAAAGCTTCGGAAACAGAATCATCTGTCCCAGGAGGAAATGGCAGAACAGCTTGACGTCAGCAAACAGTCCGTTTCCAAATGGGAACTGGACAAGGCGGTTCCGAATGTGGAAAAAATTATCAGGATGTGCGGGCAGTTCGGCGTGACATGCGACTTCCTTTTATTAGGAAAAGAGGAGGAAAAAGAACCCCTGCAGGACAGCCAGCCGGTGGATGAAATCCTTCCGGAAACGCTGCCTGATAAAACAGTTGAGGGCAGAAAGCTTGAAAGGGTTTATGCTATACTGCTTTTTGCCAGTATTCTGGCAGCATGTATCATGATGGTATTATTTGGAAAAATTGCGGTTCATTATTCCGGCTTTGCAGGAACCACCAGGCAGGAGCCGGTCTGCGTGGAGCGGATTTACAGCCAGTATACGGTGGCAGACGTTTCTTATATGGAGGATGACAGTACGTTTGCGACAAAAAAAGTATATCTGGATGAAAAAGGAGTCCGGGAGGGCGACTGGATTTTTGGGGAGGTCAGCGGAAGCGGCCATCTCAGCTTCTGGTATGATACCGGAAGGCCTGCAGCTTATGCGGGAGCAGCAATTTTCCTTTTTGCCTCGGCACTGTTTTTCTCCATCCGCATTTACCGGATGCGGGGTAGTCATAAAAAAGGCTAAGGAAAGGGTAAAAGGTACAAGGAATGAATGCTTATGCAAAAATGTTAAAAAACGCCTTTAATTTTCACGGGCGCACAACAAGGAGGGATTTCTGGATTCCGTTTTTTATCAACGGGGCGCTGACTCTGTTTTTGTACGGTCTGGTATTTCTGGCATCAACGGTTGCGGGAGACGGTCTTTACATCGTAACTTCGAACCGGGTTTCCGTTTCAACAGTAGATTCAAGGATTGCAACGATTTTTTGTATCCCGTGGTTTATCATCTTTCTGTATACATTTATTATACAGATGGGACTTACTGTAAGGCGGCTTCATGACGCAGGGATTCCGGGCTGGGTGTATCCGATATGTCTGGTTACATCCTGTATATTGTGCATTGGATGGATTGTAAAAGTGATTCTCTGCTGTCTGGACAGTAAGCCGGATAACCAGTGGGGACCGAATCCAAAAATGCAGAAAACTGCAGGAATGCCGCAGATGAACGGAATGCCGCAGGAAAACGCTCTGTCATGGAATGGGGCAGGGAATGTAAACAACGTGTATGAATTTCCTGCACAGCCGTCAAATGTGCCGGTAGCGGTCAGCGGTGCGGTTTATGCCATGGCGCTTATTTTCGCCGGGGCGACGATGGTTGCAAACTATAATCTGAGTATGGACCAGGGAAACAGACAGGTACAGGAGAACCAGTTAAAGGATACATTATCGGATATCTTTGAAGGAACAGAAGGCCAGGATAGCTGGAATTTGGATGATGATGATACAAAAACGGATATGGAAACGGATATAAATGATGACACAGATGAAAATAATGAAACAGCAGAAAACAATGGCGGAACCTACCGTATTTATCTGGATGACAACCAGACTATGGAAGCACAGATTCCGGATTATCCGGGCTTTAAGGTGACCGATTATGATGAGGGATATTATGTATCCATGGAAGCGGAAAATTCTGAACTCTGGGAGTCCGGCAGCGTTTATGAAACAAAGGAAGAGGCTTTGGAAGCATTAAATTCTGACAGTCCGTTTGACAGGGATTATCTGACGCTTGTGGAAGATGAGTGTGTCGCGGCAGGAGAAACGACCGTAAACGGGAATGCGGTTTATTACAACAAATGCGTGGATATATCAGGGGATGATACAGAGAGGGAATACCATATGTATGTAGACCTTGGAATGCAGTATCTGCTGGAAATCCGGCTTACGAGCAGGCAGGACATTACAGATGAGGATGCGTTTGCAATGGCGTCGTTTAAATAAAGCGTCTTAGGAACCGGTTACGGATGGTAAAAAGGAAGGGTGTAGTTATGAATGAACATAAAACAGGTATGATTGTGTTAATCAGTATACTGACTGCAGTAATCGTGCTTTTAACCGGAACGGTTGTTTTTCTTCTTGTGGGAAACCACAAAAAAGAGAACCAGACCGGGAAAAAAATTCAGAAAGAAACACAAAAGCAGCAGGAAACCGGACTGGGAACAGATGAAAAAACAACGGCCAAAAACCAGCAGCAAACTTCCGGTGAACAAACGATACCGGTGGTTTTTAAGGGTTACGAATTCCAGATTCCGCTGGATTACGGATGCATGATTCCAGAGGACATGGGACCGGTTGTTTATATGAGCGATGTTTTCCAGCTGCGGCTGCGTGTGGAAGACAAAAATTATGAGGCATATACAAAAGACCCAGAGCATGTCATGCAAAATGCAAGGGATGCCGGAGGGGAGATTACAAAAGAGGTCGCGGAAGCGGAAATTAAAGGGCGTAAAATTGCATGGTTCAGGACAACGCTTCAGGGCGATGACATGGTTGTGATGTGGTCAAAGGCAGATGAAAACCGTATTTTTGGCGGGCAGATGGCAATTCTTTCGCAGGATATGAAGGAAGAGGATTTCTTAAATGTTTTTGCGCAGATTACAGAGTCTGCCCAAAAAACAGATAAACAGGACACTACGAAAGAAGACCTGGCTGCATGGGAACCTGAAATTAATGTGGGAGAAGAGAGAAAACAGGGAAGTATCACAACCTCTGATTTTACAGTTACATTTCCGGTGCAGGAAGGTTATTATGCACAAAAGGATGAGGTGTATGTTTCAGAGGGAAAAGATTATTATTCGGACGACTATATGACAAATGACCTTATAAGTGTTTCCTGCTGCGTGACAAAGGATTATTTTGAAACTGCCAGGGAGGCAGTACAGTATGACGGCAATTATGAAAATGCAGAAATTAAGACGCTGGAATCCGGTGGAAAAACATACTATTATGCAGTTGCGGAAACGGAAAGTGATGGAAAAAGGGTACAGTATGTCATGGCAGTCTGTGAGCTTGGGAACGGATGGATGTATTCAGTAGAAGCAATGGCAACGGATTTTGGACGCAGCCTTACAATTGATGACATTGAGGGATT
>CAYNOE010000100.1:0-10092 GCA_964398745.1 uncultured Lachnobacterium sp. | reverse complement strand
AAAATTCTGCCCATAAAGGGGGAAGCTTACGAAATCCTGTTATCCGTATCGGATTCTTTTTTTGGAAACAGTAGCATGGACTGTCTGCGCTGCATACAGATAAGCCGGGAACGGATGGAGGATGCACTAAAAGACTGCCGGAGTGAATATGTAAAAAAACAGAAGGTGTATATGCCGCTTGGAATGCTTGGGGGACTGGTACTGATCATTTTTCTTGTATAGGAAAGGTAGGCTATGAGTGTAACGATCATTTTTAAGATTGCCGCAGTGGGAATTGTTGTTTCCGTGCTGAGCCAGATATTAAAACATAGTGGAAGGGAGGAACAGGCGTTTCTTTTAAGCCTTGCAGGGCTGATTATTGTGCTGTTCTGGATTGTTCCTGGAATCAGTGAATTATTCCAGACAATGGAAACGCTCTTTACCATGGAATGAGTATGATGCTGAAAATTGGACTGATAGCTGTTGCATCCGTGTTTCTTGCGCTGCCGCTTAAAAAAGACAGGGGGGAGTTTGTACTGCTGATTGCAGTCGTGGTATCCGTGCTGATTTTTACCCATGCACTGGAAAAGCTCCAGATGATTGCAGATTTTCTTTCCGCTTTAATGGACAAACTGCCCATTGAAAATACATATCTTTTGGCACTTTTTAAAATGCTTGGAATCATTTATATTGCGGACTTTGCTTCTGCCATCTGTAAAGAATCGGGATTTGCATCCATCGCAAATGAGATGGAAATATTTGCCAAGCTGTCCATTGTTGCGCTTAGTATTCCGGAACTGGTTTATCTCGTAAATATTTTGGAGAGTTTTTTATGAAGGCACATGTCTGGAACCGGGAGGTGTAAATGAAACCGAAAATATTTTGTATGATTATTGTTTTGTTTTGTCTGTGCTTTGTGCCTGAACGGATTTATGCCGGGGAGGATTATATTGGGAAAATTATGGACGAACTGGATCTGGATGCACTGGACGAAAATACAGACGGGTTCCCGCAGAAGCTTACTTTTTCGGATCTGGTAAAAACCATTGTGGAACAGGGAAGCGACGGGATAGACTTAAAAATGACAGGGGAATATATTTATGACCTGCTGTTTTATGAACTGGCTGCAGTACGTCCGGTTTTTCTGGAAATAATCTGTATTTCCCTTTTGTTTTCCCTGTACGGGAAAGTGCTTGTGACCGGACAGAAATATGTGTCGCAGCTTGGATTTTTCGTAGTATATACCGGAATACTGATGCTGCTTCTGGAGAGCTTTTCGCTGATTGGGGAAGTTGTGGAATCCGGCGTTGGAAAGCTGGTTTCGTTTATGACCGCATTTATTCCGACTTATGCCGCCACGCTTCTTCTGGCAGGAAATGCGTCTTCTGCAGGTGCATTTTACGGAATGGCATACGGCATTATTTATTTACTGGAGATGGGAATGAAATTTTTGTTTCTGCCGGGTATTCATATTTATGTTTTATTAATGGTGATGGATAACCTGTTTGAGGAAACAAAACTTTCCAGGCTGGCGCAGCTTCTGGAGGATGGAATTAATTTTGTGTTAAAGGCAGGTTTTGCGGCGGTTGTCGGGCTTGGGGTGGTTCAGTCGCTTCTTGCACCAGCAAAAGACCGGCTTTCCACAAGCGGACTGTATCACGGACTTTCCGCAATTCCGGGTGTTGGAAATACTTTCGGGGCGACAGGGGAAATATTAGTCGGCTGCGGGATTATGATAAAAAACAGTCTGGGTGTGGCGGCGCTTGTCGTTCTGTTCGTTGTCTGCCTTGCACCCGTGCTTAAAGTATTCTGCTTTCATGTGATGTACAGGCTGGTGGCAGCGCTTCTTATGCCGTTTTGTGATAAAAGGATTTCGCAGTGTGTCCATGACGTTGGAAAAGGATGTGGAATTTATCTAAAGCTTCTTTTGGATGCGGTATTGCTTTTTCTGATTACAATTTCCATGATTACGGCGTCCAGCAGTTTTATTTATTAAGGAGTAACTATTCAGAACCCCCTGGAATAAGATAAGCAGAATCGTCATGCCTGCATGTAAGAGTCTGTTTATCTTATTCCAGGGTGGCTCGAATAGAGCCACCGCCCCATATATGAGCAAAAGGAGGCAGGTAATAAGGAATCTTCCCGCAAGACGGGCCCCTCCTTATTACATGGAAAGCACGACTGGTCGTGCGGTTTTGCGAATGTATGGGTCGGGGGGCTGAATAGTTACGTTAAGGAGAAACCAATGTCAGAAGTGCTTGAATTCGTCAGAAATTATTTCATATTTATGCTGGTTTTATTTTTATTTTCGTATCTTGTCCCAAAGGAGGATTACCGGAAATATTTCAATTTTTTTATCGGCATTCTGATGGCGGCTGTTCTTGTAAGGCCGGTGCTTGTACTGGTAAACAGCGATGCCGAAAAGGAGTTTAAAAAGACATTTGATGAAATAGAGGAAAAGCTTTCAGAACTGGAATATCAGGAGAAAGGGGAGAATATTTTTGAACAGTTTCTTGGAGAAGCTGCGGAACCGGAATAAAACCGACTATATCATTCTGATTCTGCTCGGCGTACTGGTAATGATTATTGCTGTCCCCACAGAAGATAAAAAAGAGAAAAAAACGAAGGAAGAAATAAATACAGTGGCAGATACGCAGACGGAGGATACTTATAAAAAACGGACGGAGGAACAATTAGAAAAGCTGATTGAGAAAATGAGCGGGGCAGGAAAGACAAAGGTGATGATTACGTTTTCGGACGACGGTTATACCTGTCTGGACAAAAACCGGACGACAGATGAAAAAAAACAGGAGGAAACGACTGTTATATATGATACGGGAGACGGGGAAACACCGTATATTATCCAGAAAAAACATCCGCAGGTGGAAGGAGTTGTGGTTGTTGCCGAGGGCGGGGACAATCCGGCGGTCGTTACAGAAATTTCCAATGCTGTGATGTCATTATTTCATCTGGAAGTGCATAAAGTGATAGTAGTTAAAATGTCAGTGCAGGAGGAATAAGCAGTGAAAAAAATAGTCCATAAAAACCAGATTGTAATTACAACGCTTGCGGTGTTAATTGCCATTGCAGGCTATGTGACCTATGACTGGAAAAACGGAGGGGAAGACGGCCAGGCAAAGTCCGTGGCGCAGACCGACAGCAAAACGGCGGATGTGATGGATGAGGATTACGGGTTAAAAACAGATATCAGCGACGGGGAGAGCCTTGCCGCAGGAAATACGCAGGATGTGGAAAATCCGGGGGAAACGGTATTGACCAGTGCGCTTACGGCAGGCTCGGACTATGCGGCGCAGGTAAAGCTGAACAGAGAACAGGTCCGTTCCAAAAACAAAGAAACCTTACAGGCAATCATTGACAACACAAGTATCAGTGAACAGCAGAAGCAGGATGCAATTGATGAAATGGTTGCACTTACCGATATTGCGGAAAAGGAATCCAGTGCGGAGATGATGCTGGAGGCTAAAGGGTTTAAGAATGTTGTTGTCAGCATGAATGACGATGGCTGCGATGTGGTGCTGGATATGGGTGATGTGACAGACGCAAAGCGTGCGCAGGTGGAGGACATTGTAAAAAGAAAAACCGGCGTACCGGCCGAAAATATTGTGATTACACCTATTCAGTAAGGATTTACGGTTGAAAATACATAAAACTTAAGGTAGAATGGAAAACAGTTCAGTTTAAGAACAGTCTGGAGGAAAAAGCTGTGAGTGACTTAAGAAAAGAAATAGAAAAAAGACGCACGTTTGCGATTATTTCCCATCCGGATGCAGGAAAGACGACACTGACGGAAAAATTCCTGCTTTACGGGGGGGCTATCAACCAGGCAGGTTCCGTAAAGGGAAAGGCGACAGCAAAACATGCAGTATCCGACTGGATGGAAATTGAAAAACAGAGGGGAATTTCCGTAACCTCTTCTGTGCTTCAGTTTGAATATGGCGGATACTGCATCAATATACTGGATACACCGGGGCACCAGGACTTTTCGGAGGATACCTACAGGACGCTGATGGCGGCGGATTCCGCGGTCATGGTAATAGATGCGGGAAAAGGCGTGGAGGCGCAGACCAGGAAACTGTTTAAGGTCTGTGTCATGCGGCACATTCCGATTTTCACGTTTATCAACAAGATGGACAGGGACGCAGGCGATATGTTTGAGCTTTTGGATGAAATCGAAAACGAGCTTGGAATTGCAACCTGTCCTGTGAACTGGCCGATTGGTTCCGGAAAAGAATTTAAAGGCGTATATGACAGGCATACAAAAAAAGTAATGACCTTTTCAGATACCAGAAAAGGAACGCAGACCGGGCAGGGAAAAGAAATAGACATTGCAGATCCGGCTCTTGCAGGTGAAATCGGCGCAGAAAAAACAAAGATTCTGAAAGAAGAAATCGAACTGCTGGATGGTGCGAGCGCGGAGTTTGACATTGATCTTGTTACAAAAGGCGAACTCTCCCCTGTATTTTTCGGCTCGGCGCTTACAAACTTCGGTGTGGAAACTTTTTTGCAGCATTTTTTGCAGATGACCTATGCGCCTCTGGCACGGAATTCGGATGCCGGAACCATTGATCCGTTTTCTGAATATTTTTCTGCATTTGTATTTAAAATACAGGCGAATATGAACAAAAACCACAGGGACCGCATTGCATTTATGCGGATCTGTTCCGGAAAATTCGATGCGGGTATGGAAGTCTGGCATGTGCAGGGGAAAAAACAGATCAAGCTTGCGCAGCCGCAGCAGATGATGGCGGACGAGCGTAAGATGGTTGAACACGCGTATGCAGGAGACATTATCGGTATTTTTGATCCGGGTATTTTTTCCATTGGCGATACGCTTACCACCGCAAAAGAAAAATTCTGCTTTGAGGGAATCCCGACTTTTGCACCTGAACATTTTGCCAGGGTGCGCCTTACGGATTCCATGAAGCGTAAGCAGTTTGTCAAGGGCGTCACGCAGATTGCCCAGGAGGGGGCGATTCAGATTTTCCAGGAATACAAAGGCGGCATGGAGGAAATCATAGTAGGAGTTGTAGGTGTCCTGCAGTTTGACGTTTTAAAATTCCGTCTGGAAAGCGAGTACAATGTGCAGATCCGCCTGGAAAGCCTTCCTTACGGGCATATCCGCTGGATTGAAAACAAGGATGAGGTGGATGTGGGTTCTTTAACTGGAACTTCCGATATGAAAAAGGTAATTGACATGAAAGGCAATCCGCTTCTTTTGTTTGTAAACGAATGGAGCGTCGGTATGACCTTAGACCGGAACGAGGGACTGGTACTGGCGGAATTTAGTAAAAATTAAGTGCTTTGAAAGGAGAGAAAATGGGAGTAACAGAACTGACAAAAGACAATTTTGAAGAGGAGGTGCTTGCAGCGCGTGAACCGGTGTTAATAGATTTCTGGGCATCATGGTGTATGCCGTGCCAGATGCAGACACCGGTTATTAAAGAGGTTGCGGATGAAATGCAGGGTAAAGTGAAAGTGTGCACGGTTAATGTGGACGAGCAGCCCTCCATTGCCATGAATTACCAGGTTGCAAGTATTCCTACTCTGGTATTCATGAAATACGGAACATTCCAGAACCGCATGGTCGGGCTGCAGAAAAAGAGAACAATCATAAAATATCTGCAGACCCTGCTTGACGAAGCGTAGATTTGTGCGTATAATAAGGACAGCCTGATAATGGGCTGTCTTTTTATTTCCCCTGTTTTTTAATTTTTTGGTTGACATTTCAGTTAAAGTATACTACTATTAGAACATAAAACCGAACATAAGTTCGTCGCTAAAAAGATTTTAATGAATGAGGAAAGAAAAGGAGATTATAAATTATGGCTAAGGATGATAAATTAAAGGCACTGGATGCAGCGATAGCACAGATAGAAAGACAGTACGGCAAGGGTTCAGTGATGAAGCTTGGTGACAATACGGCGAACATGAACGTGGAAACTATTCCGACCGGTTCCTTAAGCCTTGATATTGCGCTGGGACTTGGAGGACTGCCGAAGGGACGTATCATTGAGATATACGGACCGGAATCCAGCGGTAAGACAACGGTTGCGCTCCACTGCGTGGCAGAGGTACAGAGACAGGGCGGGATTGCAGGCTTTATCGACGCAGAGCATGCCCTGGATCCGGTGTATGCAAGAAATATTGGGGTGGATATAGACAATCTGTATATTTCACAGCCGGACTGCGGGGAGCAGGCGCTTGAGATTACCGAAACCATGGTGCGTTCCGGGGCAGTGGATATTGTAATTGTGGATTCCGTTGCCGCACTCGTTCCTAAGGCAGAAATAGACGGGGAAATGGGGGATTCCCATGTGGGACTGCAGGCCAGGCTTATGAGCCAGGCACTCCGCAAACTGACCGGCGTAATCAGCAAGTCCAACTGTATCGTAATTTTTATCAACCAGTTGCGCGAGAAGGTTGGCGTGATGTTTGGAAATCCGGAGACCACGACAGGAGGCCGTGCGCTTAAGTTTTATTCTTCCGTCCGTCTGGATGTCAGGAGGGTGGAAGCATTAAAGCAGGCGGGAGAAGTGATTGGAAACCATACCCGTGTCAAGGTGGTGAAAAACAAGGTGGCCCCGCCGTTTAAGGAAGCCGAGTTTGATATTATGTTCGGAAAAGGCATTTCCAAAGAAGGAGATATTTTAGATCTTGCC
The DNA here is from genome assembly GCA_964398745.1 of uncultured Lachnobacterium sp. Classification (GTDB taxonomy): domain Bacteria; phylum Bacillota; class Clostridia; order Lachnospirales; family Lachnospiraceae; genus Roseburia. The sequence goes on along the minus strand of CAYNOE010000100.1, from coordinate 3,433 downwards.
GCCAATGTTGGAATTATTTCAAAGTCCGGTGCATGGTATGCCTATGAAGGAGATAAGATCGGACAGGGACGTGAAAACGCAAAGACTTATTTAAGAGAGCATCCTGATTTTTCTGCAATGATTGAAACGCTTGTGCGGGAGCATTATTTTGAGCAGGCGGGGGAGGAAAAAGAGGACGTAAAGACAGAAAAAGAAACCGCGGAAGAAAAAAAGGCACCAAAGGAAAAGAGAACACAGGAAAAAGCGGCAGAAGCAACAGAAACAGCAGAAACTGCCGGAACCGAAAAGGACAGGGAATAACCAATGATGACTGTTACTACATGCCAGCCGCAGGGGAAAGGCAAAGTAAAGCTTGGCTTTGATAATGGAACCGTACTTACGGCATATTATTCTGAAATCCGTCCATTTTACCTGAAAGAAGAAGCAGCGGTTACAAAAGAGGATTACAGCAGACTTATCGGGGTAATCACAAAGCGGACCAAAAAACGGGCGCTGCATCTTTTGGGGCAGATGGATTACACGGAAGCAAAACTCCGGGAAAAATTAAAGCAGGGCGGTTATCCCCCGGAATGCATTGACGCTGCTGTTTCCTATGTCAAGGAATTTCATTACCTGGATGACAGCCGTTATGCTGCAGCGTTTGTTCGTTACAGACAGGATAAGATGAGCCGCCGCCAGTTATTTATGAAACTGCTTGCCAGGGGCATACCAGGGGAGCTGGCGAAGCAGACTCTGGAAGCGGAGTATAGGTCTGATGAAAGGATTCAGATTGCAAGGCTTCTTGAAAAACGTCATTTTGTAAAGGAAAACGCGGATGAAAAGGAATTCAGGAGAACCTACCAGTATTTGGCGCGCCGTGGTTTTAACAGCAGTGAAATTTTAAGTGAGATGACTTCCGGCGGAATTTGAAATTGTTACTGCTTGACATATTTAAACAAAAAGGATAAAATTGATATGTTGTAAATTATGACATCAAAGGGTTTTCTTTTTGTTATATGTACAATGAAAATTTCATAAAGGAGGTGCTCCTGTGCTGCCGTATTTAATTACAGCGGTTATCTCAGTGCTTGTCGCTGCTGTTGCCATGTGGTTCATTGCGGATGCCTACCATAAAAAGGTTACCGATTCCAAAATCGGAAACGCCGAAGAGCGGGCAAGGGGAATCATTGATGAAGCAGTGAAGACAGCCGAAGCAAAAAAGCGTGAATCTATGCTTGAGATCAAGGAAGAGACCATAAGGTCCAAAAACGAACTTGACAAGGAAATTAAAGAGCGTAGAAATGAAATTTCGCGTAATGAGCGTCGGATTGTCCAGAAAGAAGAAAATCTGGACAAGAAGCTGGAGGCAATGGAAAAGCGCGAGTCAAGCTTTCATGTGAAGGAAGAAGAATTTAAAAAGCAGAAAGCCGAGATAGCAAAGCTTAATGAACAGCGCATACAGGAACTGGAGAGAATCTCTGGATTAACCTCTGAACAGGCAAAAGAATACCTCTTAAAAACCATTGAAGAAGATGTAAAACTTGACACAGCGAAAATGATTAAGGAAATGGAAGCGCAGGCGAAAGAGGAAGTCAGCAAAAAGGCGAAGGACTATGTTGTCACCGCTATTCAGAAATGTGCTGCGGATCATGTTGCTGAAACGACAATCTCTGTCGTACAGCTTCCAAATGATGAGATGAAAGGCCGGATTATTGGTCGTGAGGGTCGAAATATCCGTACCCTTGAGACGATGACGGGTGTGGATCTGATTATTGACGACACACCGGAGGCAGTCATCCTGTCAAGCTTTGATCCAATCCGCAGGGAAGTTGCCCGGATTGCCCTTGAAAAGCTGGTGGTAGATGGAAGAATCCATCCTGCCCGCATTGAAGAGATGGTGGAAAAGGCACAGAAAGAAGTCGAGAATATGATTCGGGAAGAAGGAGAGGCGGCAGTCCTTGAAGTCGGTATCCATGGAATTCATCCGGAGCTGGTGCGTCTGCTTGGCAAGATGAAGTTCCGTACCAGTTACGGACAGAATGCGCTTAAGCATTCCATCGAGGTTGCCCAGCTTACCGGGCTTCTGGCTTCTGAAATTGGCGAAGATGTGCGCGTGGCAAAGCGTGCCGGATTATTACATGATATCGGTAAAGCAGTAGATCATGATATGGAAGGTTCCCATATTCAGCTTGGTGTTGAGCTTTGCAGAAAGTACAAGGAATCTGCGCTGGTGATCAATGCAGTGGAAGCGCACCATGGGGATGTGGAGCCGGACAGCCTGATTGCCTGTCTGGTACAGGCTGCTGATACGATCAGCGCGGCAAGACCGGGTGCAAGAAGAGAAACATTGGAGACATATTCGAACCGCTTACAGCAGCTCGAAGATATTACAAATGGTTATAAGGGAGTAGAGAAGTCTTTTGCAATTCAGGCAGGTAGGGAAATTCGAATTCTTGTTGTTCCTGAACAGATTAGCGATTCTGACATGGTACTGCTGGCGAGGGATATTTCAAAGCAGATTGAGTCTGAGTTAGAATATCCGGGACAGATTAAGGTCAATGTGATTCGGGAATCGCGAGTTGTTGATTATGCAAAATAATGATTTATGAAACCAGAGGGCTGTCATCTGAGCGGTTGCAACCGCCAGGATGACAGCTTTTTTGATTTTTTGATGAAACAATGTGGATGCAAAATCTGCTTTCCCGTTACTTCGTAACTAATTTTACTCATATACGGGGCAGTGGCTCTATTCGAGCCACCCTGGAATAAGATAAACAGATTCTTACATGCAGGCATGACGATTCTGCTTATCTTGTTCCAGGGAGGTCCGAATCGTTACAGAAATTTTTAATATATGTGAATAAAGGAGAATTGATATGATTGAAAGAATGAAACGTTTAAACAGGGAACTCATGTACAAAGGTGCAATACTTGACGTATACAAAGATACGATGGAATTTCCGAACGGTACGAGGGAGGAATGGGATTTTATTTCCCACAGGATGGGTGCCGCAGCAATCCTGCCGGTGCTTCCGGATGGAAGGATTGTGATGGTTCGCCAGTACCGCAATGCGCTTGAACGGGAAACTCTGGAAATTCCGGCGGGATGCCGTGACAGCAAAACAGAAGATACCGGACTGTGCGCAGCGCGCGAGATGGAAGAAGAAACCGGATATAAGAGTGAACATGTGGAATATCTGCTTTCCCTGCGTACAACTTGTGCGTTCTGTGATGAATTTGTGGACGTTTATGTTGCCAAAGATTTGCAGAAAGGCAAGAGGCATCTGGATAATGCGGAATCCATCGATGTTGAAATTTATTCACTGGAGGAACTCTGCCAGATGATTTATGAAGGAAAAATCCAGGATTCCAAAACAGTTTCCGCAATTATGGCATACAGTAATAAGATTAAATAAAAAGAAACTAATCACCAACCCCCACTTCAAGTGGGGGT
>CAYNOE010000099.1:0-10202 GCA_964398745.1 uncultured Lachnobacterium sp. | reverse complement strand
TGAGAAATACTGGGATGACATCAGTCCCTTCATCAAATTCGGCTGCTTAAAGGATGAGAAATTCTGCGACAAGATGAATGATTACATCCTGTTTAAGGATATCAATGACAAGTACCAGACACTTCCGGAGCTGCTTGCGCCGGTTGAGGAGGAAAAGACAGAAGAAAACGGCGAAAATACAGAAAATGCAGACAACGCTGAAAATACAGGCGATACAGAAAATGCCGAAAATAAGGATTCCGAAGAGGAAAAGGAACCGAAACGCGAGACGGTTTACTATGTCACGGACAAAGTTCAGCAGGGACAGTACATTGCGATGTTTAAGGAACAGGGCATGAATGCGGTCATCCTTGACCACAACATTGATACCTCGTTTATCACACAGCTGGAGCAGCGCAACGAGCATTACCAGTTTATGCGTATTGACGCGGACGTGACGGATGCATTAAAGGATGAATCCGTGGATTTAACCGATGCAACAACTACCCTTACAGAGGTATTCAAGTCTGCGTTAAATAACGACAAGCTGACCGTTAAGGTGGAAGCTCTTAAAAACGGGGATGTGGCATCCGTCCTTACACTCTCCGAGCAGGGAAGACGTATGCAGGATATGATGAAGATGTACTCTATGGGCGCACCGATGGATCCGAATATGTTTGCGGCAGACCAGACGCTGACACTCAATGCAAACAATGCGCTTGTGAAATTCATTCTGGAAAACAAGGACAGCGAGCATGTACCGATGTTTGCCGAGCAGCTTTATGACCTTGCATTAATCAGCAACCAGCCGCTTTCACCGGAAGCGATGACAAAATTTGTGAAACGGAGCAATGAAATCATGCTGCTTCTGACAAAGTAAAACAGCATAAAATACGGGAGAAGCACCGGACATCAGTCCGAAAGCTTCTCCCGTTTCTTTTCCCATTTTTTATAGAAATAATTAACAGCAATTGCAACGCCGATTCCAATAAAAATCCCTGTAAACACATCCGTCGGAAAATGTACAAAATTATAAAGGCGCGAAAATGCAATCAGGGCTGCAGTAATTAATGCTACGGTTCCTGCCTTTTTATCATAAAAAAATATGGTAAGCGCTGATGTAAAACTGTTCATGGAATGCCCCGATGGAAATGAAAAATCCTTCGGACTGTCCACCAGAAGGGGAACATCCGGGCATATCCAGCACGGCCTGTCGCGGTGGAATAAATTTTTTAACACCAGGTTTCCAATAAACAGTACCACAAGCATGGAAACAAACATCTGGATTCCGCATTTTCTTGATTTGGGGAAAATAAGACAGCCAAGCGCAACGGCAATCCATAAAATCCCCGCATTCCCCAGTGTGGAAAAAAAGATCATCAGTTTATCCAGTAAGGGATTGTGTATTTCCTGCAGTGCAAATAACCAGTCAAATTCCCAGTCCAAAACATCCCTCCATTATATGTTTATCCTTCCTTGAAATATCTGTCAAATACTTCAAAAAAAGAATCCGTCACAATTTCTTTTGTATCCTTTAAAGTCACTTCAGACCACAGGGAATCATTCATCTGAAAGTCCGCGGCATCCACAAACGACTTGTAGGTGTCCTCGAACCGCTCTTCTTCCCGGCTCATGCGGATGACTTCTTTATTATTCTCTGTAAGCTCTTCCTCAAATTTACTCAGGCAGCAGATAAAATAATACGAATCCTCCGCCTCAATCATGGACGAACATTCCCCGTCATCCAGGTTAAATGCAATTTCCTCAACCGCTTCCGGATACTCGCCCCTTGCAACCACAGTATCCCTGTCAGACGCTTTCCCAAATGTTTCGGCAACCTCTGAAAACTTTTCCCCGTCCTCCAGTTTTTTACTGATTTCCGCAGCACGGTTTTTATCCTTTACCACAATCTGCTGTACCCGTATTACCCGCGCCTCATCATCGCTGACTTCCTCATCCATTCCGTCCGTCAGCGTATCATACAGCTTGTTTGCAAGCGCGTAGGCTTCATAAGCTTCCTGTATGTCACGTTCTCCCACGTCCATAAAATCCAGTTCTTCTTCATTCAGCGAATTGTAATATTCCTCCGCCGCCTGCGCTGCTTTTTCGGTTTCCTCCTCGGAAAGCTTCATATTCTGTTCTTCTGCAAGAAGCCCCATGCAGGCTATCCGGGACAGTTCCTGTACTGCCACATCTTTTGCATAACTTTCCAGACCGTTATCTTTTCCTTCTTTTTTCCAGATTTCCATACCACAGGTCTTTCCATAAAGATTCCGGTAATTACAGAAATACAGTCTGGCAATTTTAATATCACATTTATAATCATTTATCTGAAAAACATTCTTATGGTTCTTTAGCTGCGCCGCCTCAATCCGGATTTCTTTCCCTGCTACCTTACATCCCGTAAGCATCACAGACGAAAGACATACCGCAAGCACTACAGCTTTTATCCGGTATTTTTTCATGAAATTTCCGCTTTATCCTTCCACAATTAAGAACCTGCCGTCCGGCAGGGCAAAAAGTTCGCTCACACCAAGCAGCTGTTCATCATCCAGTCCGGTGATATCCATCCCTGCCTCGTCAAAATATTCCTTTACCTCGCGCAGGCTGCCGCAGATGACCGCCATACAGTCCTCCAAAAATGCCTCGGCCTCCTCCGGCGTGTCTGCAACATTCTCCGGAAACAACTGTTTCTGGTGTTCCAGAAAATATCCGGTTACTTCATCATCGTACTTATCCATAACTCAAAACTCCTCCGTTATCCCTTTGTAGATTATCTGCACTTATTATAGCGAAAACCATACAGGACTACAACCCTGTTTCCTAAAAAAATGAATGGAAATTTTTAAAAATAACGCAGGTCGATTCCAAGCTTCTTAAGCTCCTGGTAAAGCCTTCCGACCGGAAGTCCCACTACGTTATTATAATCCCCGCGGATTTCACGGACATATGCGGCAAAATTTCCCTGGATTCCGTAACTGCCCGCCTTATCCATTGGCTCGCCGCTTTCCACATAGCGCGTAATTTCTTCTGCGTCAAGGGGATAAAACGCCACTTTTGTTTTTTCCACAAAGCCATGCTCCCCTGTCCTGCCGGATTTATCAATAAATACAAGCGTCACTCCGGTATATACCTCATGCGTCTGTCCGGAAAGCATACGAAGTGTTTCCTCCGCCTCCCGGCTGCCTTTTGGCTTTCCCAGAATTTCTGCTTTGTGGGCAACAATGGTATCCGCGCCAATTACAAGAATATCCTCTGGCGTAACAAGATGTTTATGCGTTTCATTGTATGAAACGATTCCCGAAGCAACCTCTTCTGCTTTTTGTCTGGAAAGCTCTTCCACGATTTCCTCCGGCTTTGTTTTTGTAATGGTTTCCTCCCCCTTTGCCGGGCATACTTCAAAATCCACCCCGATCTGTTCCAAAAGCTCTTTCCGCCTCGGCGATGCGGATGCAAGAATTATTCTGCTCAATCTTTACTACCTCCTGCAGCCGGAAGGAATAGATTAATTTCTCCCCGGCAGTTTTTTTATGTTCCCCTGTGGAAAAATACCTCTCCAGTGCGTCAGCATACAGGGAAAGCTGCGTCTCATAACGAAGTACAAGCTCGCTGGCATCCTCCACGCGGTCCGTCTTATAATCCAGCAGAACAATTTTGTCCTGTTCCAGCCAGAATACGTCAATAATTCCCTGTATCAGAATATCGTCTTTCTGCATGACAAACGGTTTTTCCCGGTATAATTCTCCCCGGAGTGCCGCAGATGCCATACGTGCCGCCACATCCGATGAAACAACCCCCTCAATCACGGGCGGAAAAATAAGGCTGTACCATTCCTCTGTCAGCTCACCGGATAAAAGCATGCGTTTCATCTCGGATTTTACAAATGCCCGGACAGCTTTTTTATCCGTTCTGTCAATTTCTGCAATCGCCATGAAATCCAGGCATTCCATCATTCTGTGAACCGCAGTACCACGCCTTGCGCCCGCATTTTCTGCAGGCGAAACAGAGTCTGCATGATCCTTTGGCGTCCTGGCAAAATCCGGTATATAAATTTCCCGCTCCTCCATAAGAAAATCAGGAACTGCTGCCTCTCCTTCGGTTCTGTCATAACTGATTACCATGGAATCATGCTTTAATTCCGACACAGAATACTTGCTTTTTAGCCCCGGCTTACTCTGGTGCGGGTACTGGTAGGAAAACAGTGTATCATACTGTTTTACCATTTCCTCTTCTGCCTGCTCCACGGCACTTATTAACTCCCTGTATCCAAACGACTTTTCTGCTTCTGTCTCCACTGCAGCAAAGACCAGCTCCCCCGGATTTACGGTTTTCAGATGGTATTTGTCCGGATAGGAAAGCATGGCGGGAAGAATCCAGTCCAGACAGCAGGAAGCCGCCTCCCGCTGCCTGTAGCTGACCGGTACTCCTTTTTTTGTGTTGCCGGTAAAACCGGAAAGTGTTTTTTCAAAATCCTTTACCACTCCGGTCAGTATGAGCTTTTCCTTTGCACGCGTCAGCGCCACATATAAAACGCGAAGCTCCTCCCCAAGGTTTTCCCGCTGCAGCCGGTCCGCAATTTCATGGCGGAACAGACAGTTCTTTTTTACTTTCGGTTTTCCTGTAATTTCACTAAATCCCATGCCAAGATCCGGATGCAGCACAAGCGGATCCCTTGCATCCATCTGGTTGAATCTTTTGGAAAGCCCCGATACGAACACAACCGGAAACTCCAGTCCCTTGCTTTTATGAATCGTCATAATCCGCACAACATCCGCATTTGCATTGGTGTCCGCTTCCCCGAAATCTATGTCATATTTCTGCAGACGGTCAATATACCTCATAAAATGAAACAGTCCGCGGTAACTGCTCTTTTCATAGGCTGCCGCCTTTTCCAGCAGCATATCAAGGTTTGCCGCCCGCTGTTTTCCAGCCGGAAGCGCCGCTGCATAATTTCCGTATCCGGTAACATCCAGGATTTTCTGTATCAGCTCGTGAACCGGAAGGTCCCGCTGCCTGCGCAGCAAACTGTACACCTGGTAAAATTCGGCCAGCGTCCCTTCCGTGGCATTTTTCATTGCATGAAACGCCGCCTGTGCAAATGTCACCTGTGTTTCGTTTACCCGGATTTCTGCAAGCTCCTCCTCATCCAGTCCCGCCATCGGGGATTTTAATACCGCAGCCATCGGAATATCCTGGTACGGATTATCCAGAATCCGAAGCATTGACAGCACGGTCTGTACTTCCATGGACGAAAAATATCCCGTCCGGGATTCCACGTATGAGGGGATTCCCTGTTCGGCAAGCACTTTGACAAAATCTGTTCCCCAGTCTTTTAAGCTGCGGAACAGAATCACTATATCTGAGTATTTCAGGGGCCTTTTTTGTCCGCTTTCTTTATCCTTAACCTGCATTTCCCCCATCAGCCTGTGAATGCGCCCTGCTACCAGATGCGCCTCGATTTCCCGTTTTCCCAGATCTTTTTCATCGTCAAAAAACTCATCCTTTTCATCAAGGAGCAGAAGCTCTGCCTGCATCCCGTTATCATCCTGGTAGTCTGCCCCGGGATAAAGCGCGGCTTCTTCGTTATAGGCAACGCGCCCCAGGTCAGGGCTCATAAGCTTGTAAAATATATCGTTGCAGAAGCAAAGGACTTCCTTACGGCTTCTGAAATTTTTGTGAAGGTCAATTCGCTGTGTCAGGCTATCCTCCGTGGAAAACGCCGCATATTTTTCCATAAAAAGCTCCGGTCTTGCAAGCCGGAACCGGTAGATGCTCTGTTTTACATCCCCGACCATAAACATATTGTGTATACCGTCTTTTAATCTGGATACTGCCAGCATGATTTCCTCCTGCACCTGGTTGCTGTCCTGGTACTCGTCAATCATGATTTCCTCAAAATGCGCGCGGAATTCCTCTGCGGTCTTTTTACATTCCTTCGTTTCCTCATCCACCAGAATCCTCAGGGCAAAATGCTCAATATCTGAAAAATCCACAACCCGCCTGCGCTGCTTTGCTTCTGCCATTGCCTCTGTATACAAAAGGGCAAGGCGCACAAGTTCCTCTGCCACGGGACGAAGCCGCATCACCTGTGCCAGAAACTCTTCCAGATCCATGGAAAAGTATTTTTTCCCCAGCTCGGCAATTTCTTTTTTTATGTTGTTTCTTCCGTTCTGCACGGCTTCCTTTTTTGCCGCATCCCCGGTAAACCCACGGACCGGGGCAAGGTTTTTGAATTTTAAGTTCTGGAAAAAATCCCTAAGCATACGGTAATCTGTCAGGCTTTCCACCTCACGAAACTGTTCTATATCCGCTTCCAGCGCCGCAAGGTATCCCTGCGGCCCGTCCGGCGCTGCCGCCATGTCCCAAAAGGACTGAAGCTGCTTTTGCATATCGAGAAGAAGAAGCTTTACATTTTCGGTGATATCTGTAATCATCTCTGTCTGTAAAAGCTCTTCTGTTGTTTTCACCTGGTACGGCTTTACGAGATTTTTAATCCATTCCACTGGCCACGGGCTGCTCAGGGATGCTTTATAAATTTTTCCCACCATGTCACGCACCGTCTGGTCGGAACGCTTTCCTGCGTAAGTGTCCACAAGCTGTTCAAACTCCGGCTGCTGCAGGGCATACTGCGATTCAAATACTTTTTTCAGTATATCCTGTTCAAGAAGACGGATTTCCCCCTCGTCCGCAATGCGAAAATTCGGGTCCAGGTGAATTTCCTCAAAATGGTTTCTCACCACGAAAAGACAGAAGCTGTCAATTGTGGTAATCATGGCATTGTGGATTAATGCCGACTGACGGCGCAGATGTGCATTGTCCGGATTTTTTTCACACTCCCTGTCGATTGCCGCCCCGATTCTCTCCCGCATCTCCGATGCAGCCGCCCTTGTAAAAGTCACAACCAGAAGTCTGTCTATATCAACCGGATTCCCGCTGTCTGTCACCAGCTTTATAATTCGCTCCACAAGCACTGCGGTTTTTCCGGATCCAGCCGCTGCCGATACAAGGATGTCGCGGTTTCTTAAATCAATGACTTTCTGCTGTTCACTGGTCCACCCCATGGACTCTTCTCCTTTCTTCATGCTCCGCAAGCGCAAGTTCTGTTTCCATCTGCCCGTATACCATATCTTTTGGGACTGACGACAGATGCCTGAACTGGTATGCTCCGCTGTCGATATTACATACACTCCGGTAAGGACAGAAATTACAGCTGCAGTCCGTCCCTTCCCTGTAAGGATTCACACGCACATCCCCGTCAAAAATCGCCTTTCCCTGGCGTTTCATCTGCATTCTGACATAGCGCATCACCAGATCAAATTCTTCCGTGGATGCCACATGGGAACGCGTTTTCGATAATTCCCCGGATTTTTTCAGCTCCACCGGAATCACCTCTGAGCGCCCTTCTAAATTCTCATCCATGGCAAGATAAACAGATTCATCCGAATTTACCACCCCATCCGGACGAAGCGCCATTAACAGAGCATGCTCTGCATCCTCATCCGTCAGTTCCTGCCCTTCAATGACCGGGTCGTCTATATGGTAATAAAGTACGCCGCCCGGTTTCACCTCTGCATGATTATGCTCCTTTTTTTCAAGTTCCAGCGCTGCATCCAGATATACCATAAGCTGCAGCTGCAGTCCCTGGTAAATCCGCACAAGATCAAACTTCGTGCTGCCGGATTTATAGTCAATTACTTTAATTGTGATTTCATTTTCATCTTTATAGGTATCTATCCGGTCGATTCTTCCGGCAAGCTGCATTTGTACATCCGTATCAAGCACCAGCCTGAGCGCCTTTGCTTCATCCAGTCTGGAAAATGAAATCTCGAATTTATCCGGCGTAAATTTCCCCGCCTGCACCTGCTTTGTCAGTGCCCAGACAGTCTGGGAAAAAATCCGCTTCATCCGTTTCATCTGGAAGGTTTCTTCTGCCGTTATCTGTACCGTGATATTCGGATATTCCAAAACAGCTTCTTCCATGGCGGCATCTGCAAAATGATCCCTCACTTCATCCGTAACATGGAACCAGTCGTACTCCGATTGTCCCAGCATTCTGCTGTAATGTTCCAGTGCCGTATGGTAAAGGTTTCCCATATCCACGCTTTCAAATCCCCTTATCTCGCGTTCCCTGAGCTTTAATCCATACTGTAAATAATGGGCATAGGCACATGCCGCAAAACGTTCCAGGCGCGTAATGCCTGCATCCACATTCTTTCCGTACAGTGCAAGCGCCACGGCGCGGCTGATGGAATCTGTTTTCGGACTTTCATATGCCGCCGACAGCAGCATCTGCACACTCTGACTTCTGTTTCCCTGCAAAAACCACTTTGCCAGTGCAAACCAGGAGGCATCCTTTGTTCCGTGGATCAGATAATCAAGCGCTGCATCCTCCGTATAAAAATCCGGCTCTTCCTTTACTTCCTGGTGCTCATCTAATACAAGCTCTGGGAAAAGCTTTCGGATTACGCCAATCAGATAGGACGGGCGGATGGCCTTTCCCTCACCGTCCACTTTTGCATAGCTGATATACAGCCGCTCGGAGGGCTTTGTCAGGCTGCGGTAGAGATAGAACCTCTGGATAAACGCCTGCTCCCTTGCAGACGGCGCAAGCTCCATGCCCAGGGCAAGCAGAAATTCCCTTTCATATTCAGAAACAATTCCCCCGGCGTTTGACGCTTTGGGTATAATACCGTCATTCACACCGACAAAAAATAAAACCTTGATATGATTTAACCTTGTACGCTCGATATCTCCTATTGTTACGCTGTCATAGCCGGGCGGAATCACTGCAACCTCTGCAGCCGACAGTCCCGCATCCAGAACTTCGGTAAAGCTGTCCGTCTCCAGCGGCTCATTTCCCAGCAACATGTTGAATTTTTCAAGTAATTGTATCACGATTTTATAAATCTGTTCATACTCTTTTGCCTTTGTCTCTTCCCCGTTCTTAAGGTATTCTGTCTCCCGCTCCCAGAGCTGTTTTTGTATGTCCAGTGTAACCAGAAGATTGTACAGGGCACAGATACCGTCATGAACGCTTGCATTTTTGTCTGCAAAAACATCACTCACGGGTGCAAGCAGCTCTGCCGTCTGCTGTCTTAACTTTTCCAGACTGGCAAGATTGTAAAGGCTCTGCTGCTTCGGCATATGTATCCAGTGCTTGTTCCATGCTTTCTTCCCCTGGATTCCCATGGCAAGCAGGTAATTGTCCAGACGGTCCAGCTCATCCTCGTCAATGCCGCAGAAACCGCAGCGCAGAAACCTCATCATGGCTTCATAACTGTAGTTGTCCGCCACAATCTCAAGAACTGCACGGATCATCTCAATAAACGGATGGAACAGTACTTCTTTTGTCGTGTCCATAAAATACGGAATCCGGTATCTGGCAAAGAGGGGCTCTATATAATTCCGGTAAGCCTCCACCGCGCCTGTCACCACGGCAATTTCCCTGTAGCGGTATCCGCTTCTTACCAGACGGTTGATTTCCCTTGCTGCAAGTGTCAGTTCCTCCAGAGGGTTTTTCGCGGAGGAAAGATGAATTTCCTCTGGCGGGGTATCCATCCGGCCTTGTTTTTTCCGGAACAGATTCTGTTCCAGAAAGGCAAGTGACGGCGCACGGACAAAACGTTTTTTTTCACAGTCTGACAGCACAACCGGCTCCAGTACCGGGACACGGAGCGCATATGCCATTCTCATAAGGGAAAACACGGTTTTTTTTGACAGGTAAAACAATTCCTCGTTTCCGCTGCTGTGATAAAAATCCTCTCCGGCATCGATTGTCAGCGTGATATAAATGCTCTCAGCCACCAGAAGCAGTTCTTTTAGCAGTGTGTTCTGAATCGGGGTAAAACCAGTAAATTCATCAAACACGATTACGCTGTCCCTTAACAGCCCGGACTCCGGGGCAAGGTCTTTTAAGACGTTTAATATTTCCTCCGCAGTAATGCAGCGGCCGTCCATGTATGAAACAAACGCCTGGTACATGGTGACTATGTCTGAAAGCTTCGCCCGCAGGACGGATGAAAGATCCTCCCTTTTTGTCAGCGTAAGAAGCTGCTCTGGTGAGACATTGTACTGAACAAGTTCACTGATAAAGGACTTTACCTCCCCGATATATCCCATCCGGTTCATATTGGCACGAAGCACCGTCAGGTTATTTTCCTGTTCCTGCGCAAGCTTGCGCAGCACCAGGTTTTTTCCGGTTTCCTCAAGAATTTCAACATCCT
>CAYNOE010000098.1:0-10251 GCA_964398745.1 uncultured Lachnobacterium sp. | reverse complement strand
TTACGAAGTAACGGGAAAGCACGACTGGTCGTGCGGTTTTGCGAATGTATGAGGCTGGGTTCCGAATCGTTACAGAAACAGAAAAAATGCAGAGTCCCTGTTACAGGGACTCTGATTGAATCAGTTTTAAAATCGTTTCTATGGAATCCATCTGGCCGCTGCTTGACATTGCGGCTTTGTATTTTTCCCGGTCGTTATATACTTCTTTTACCGCATTAAGAAGTGTCTGTTCAGTTAGTTTTTCTTCCTCTATGACATAGGAAAATCCCTGCTTTGCAAAGGATCTGGCGTTCAGAATCTGGTCTCCGCGGCTTGCAACAGCAGAAAGTGGAATCAGGATATTTGGTTTGCGCAATGCCAGCAGTTCGCAGATGGAGTTAGCGCCTGCCCTTGAAATTGCAAGGTCTGCGAGTGCAAACAGATCCGTAAGCTCCGCATGGGCGTATTCCAGCTGTGCGTAGCCTGCGACATTGGTCAGCTTTTCGTCCAGATTCCCTTTACCGCAAAGATGAATGACATAAAACTGTTCCAGAAGCTTTGGAAGTACGGCACGTACATTGTCATTGATGACTTTGGAGCCGGAACTGCCGCCGACAACCAGAAGCACTGGTTTGTTATGGTCTGAAAATCCGCAGTAACGGATGGCCGCAGAAGCATCTCCGGAGAATAATTCCCGGCGGATTGGTGAGCCGGTCAGGACTGCTTTTTCCGGAGGAAGGTATTTTAAGGTTTCCGGAAAGTTGCAGCAGACTTTTTTGGCACCGCGGATGGCAATACGGTTTGCCAGTCCGGGCGTGAGGTCGGATTCGTGGATAATGGCAGGAACATGGCAGTGTTTTGCTGCAAGCACGACCGGAACAGAAACAAAACCGCCTTTGGAGAAGACGATATCCGGTTTGATTTTTTTAAGGGTTGAAACAGCCTGCCGGTATCCTTTTAATACTTTAAATGGATCGGAAAAATTCTTCCAGTCAAAATAACGGCGCAGCTTGCCGGAAGAAATTCCTATGTATGGGATGTTCTGTGCATCAATCAGGTCTTTTTCCATGCCGCTGTAGGAGCCTATGTAGGTGATTTCATAACCGGCTTCCTGCAGGGCAGGCATAAGCGCAATATTCGGGGTGACGTGGCCGGCAGTGCCGCCGCCGGTCATAATAATCTTTTTTTTCTGCATAAGAGTGTGTCCTCTCTGTTTCTATTATGGTATGTCATTTATATTATACTTTCATAGTAAAATGTCAAGACAAAAAGCCGGAATTCGTGTCGAAACTTGCGACCGAAAGGCTATTCCAGAGAGGGGCTTCTTTCATTATAATAAAGATATTAGAAAAGTATATGAAAGGAAGGTATGGATTATGACAGAATTAATTACATGGGCGCAGGCATATGGGAAGGAAATTCTGACAGGAGCGTTTTTTGCGCTGCAGGGACTGTTTTTACTGCTTCTTCTTGTAAATGGACACCGGATTAAAAAAATCCGCCAGAGGATGGACCGGATTACGAAGCAGGCAGAGGAAACGCTGCAGAGTCTGCAAAAAGAAAAGACGGCAGCGCATACAGCCGCAGCAGGTGAAACCAGGCAGATTGAGGCAGATGAGTGCCACATCAGGGAAAGCCGCATGGAAGAGATGATGCGGGAAAAAATACAGGATGCGAAAGAGCAGAAAGAAAAAAGGAAAACAGAAGAGAAGAACAGCGGGCTGATCTCCTCCGTGCTCCGGGAAATTTTTCCGTGATAAACTTGCTAACAACAGGCATTTCTGATAAAATATGGGTATAAAAACAACAAGCTTTCGTAAGAAAGTGACGAAAAAGGAGTGTAAATAAGATTATGAGTAATGGCAAAATCACGTTTGATTATTCCAAGGCGTCCGTCTTTATCAGCAGTGAGGAAGTTTCCTATATGCAGAAGCTGGCAGGGGATGCGAAGGAGCAGCTTGTTTCTAAAACCGGGGCCGGAAATGATTTTCTGGGCTGGATTGACCTTCCGGTGAATTATGACAAGGATGAGTTCGCAAGGATTAAAAAAGCCGCAGAAAAGATCCAGTCTGATTCAGAGGTTCTGGTTGTAATCGGAATTGGGGGTTCCTATCTTGGCGCGAGAGCGGCAATTGAATTTTTAAGACATGGGTTTTACAATAATCTTCCGAAAGAAGTGCGTAAAACCCCGGAAATTTATTATGCGGGCAACAGCATCAGTGGAACTTATTTAAAAGGACTGCTTGATGTAATCGGGGACAGGGATTTTTCTGTAAATGTGATTTCCAAGTCCGGTACGACTACTGAACCGGCAATTGCATTCCGCGTATTTAAGGACAAGCTCGAAAAGAAGTACGGAAAAGACGGCGCAGCCAAAAGAATTTATGCAACGACCGACAAGGCAAAGGGTGCATTAAAGAACCTTGCCACTGAGGAAGGTTATGAAACATTTGTAGTTCCGGATGACGTGGGCGGACGTTTCTCCGTACTGACGGCAGTCGGGCTGCTTCCAATCGCGGCAAGCGGCGCTGATATTGACAGGCTGATGGAAGGCGCTGCAGAAGGAAGAAAGCTTGCGCTTGAAAATGATTTTGCAGATAATGACGCCCTGCAGTATGCGGCAGTCCGCAACATTCTGCTGCGCAAGGGAAAAAGTGTTGAAGTGCTTGCAAACTATGAGCCGAGCTGCCATTATGTTTCCGAATGGTGGAAGCAGTTGTACGGGGAGAGTGAGGGCAAGGACCAGAAGGGGATCTTCCCGGCATCCGTTGACCTTACCACAGACCTTCATTCCATGGGACAGTTCATTCAGGACGGAGCCCGCATCATGTTTGAGACTGTTTTGAATGTGGAAACTTCCCGTGAAGAAATTCTGATTAATAAAGAGTCATCAGATCTGGACGGGCTGAATTATCTGGCTGGCAAGAACATGGACTTTGTAAACCGCAGTGCCATGAACGGAACGATTCTTGCACATACGGATGGAAATGTGCCGAATCTCATGGTCAGGGTGCCGGAGCAGAATGAGTTTTATCTGGGGGAATTGTTCTATTTCTTTGAGTTCGCTGTTGGCGTCAGCGGATACCTGCTTGGTGTAAATCCGTTTAACCAGCCTGGTGTGGAAAGCTACAAGAAGAATATGTTCGCGCTTCTTGGCAAGCCGGGATATGAGGATGCAAGGGAAGAATTATTAAAACGGCTGTAAAAATCCGTAATAATTGTAACAATTGAAAAAGCAAATGGGCGTGCCAAATGTTTGACACGCCCATTTTTTGTGCGAGAAATGTCGAATTGTGGAGTGCTATACCCAATTTTAATAAAATATTTGACAAATGTGAAACCATGTGATAGAATACAATTCGTAACAAAGTTGTAATAATTGAAATAAAAAATTCAAAGTCTACAACATATGTTTAACATTTCTGCATATAATATGCAGTATAAAAACAGAACGGAGGTTCATTTTATCATGAAAGCAGACAAGAAAGTGATTGAAAGTATTACAGTTGCAAGTCTTGCAATGGCACTTGCAATCACAGCAGCTACCAGTAACGGGATAAGCACTGTCAGGGAAAATGAGACAGTGGAAACACAGTTGGAAGAAAATGGTATTGCCGGAGTTGCAAAAATCATGGACAGATACTATGAAGAAGCGGCCAATGAACTTGATAACCTTTCCATTGAGAAGGAAGAGGTTGATCTGCTTGCTGCATCCGCAGAAACGGTGGAAGTAAGCATTGAGAACGAAGCTGCTGCTTCAAAAAAAGAAACTGTTTCCCAGGAGGATGCTGCATCTGATAAGGCCTTCGCTTCTGTTTCGGATTCAAAATCAAAGGAAGCAGAAAAATGGGAAAATAAGCTGATGGCGAAGGTGGACAATTTTCTGTATGTCCGTGAGAAACCGAGCAAAAAAGCTAAGATTGTTGGAAAGATGTACAAGGGCGACTGTGCGACAATCATAAAGGAGCATGGAAGCTGGACAAAAATTGAGTCCGGTAAGGTTAAGGGATATGTAAAAACCGAGTACTGCGTGACAAGTAAAAAGGCATATAAATATGCAAAAAAACACTGTGACACTGTGGCGAAGGTTTCGATTGACGGACTCCGTGTCCGCAGGAAACCAAATACAGATGCTGCGATTGTCAAAGCAGTTACGGCGGGAGATAAGCTTGTAGTAAACACAAAGGCAAAGAAAAAAGACGGATGGGTAGCAGTGAAGGTTGATTCCGGGACTTACTATGTCAGCATTGACTATGTAAAGGTAGGACTGGATACCGGAAAAGCCATTACCATTGAAGATGAAATTGCAGCATGGAAGGAGGCACAGGCAAAAAAAGCGGCTGCAGCCAGTAATGCAGCGGCATCTGCCGGCAGCGGGGCCGCAGCATCAACTTCCCATGCGCCTGTATCGGCTTCCGTAAATGATGAAACGCTTCTTGCAGCGCTGATCCAGTGTGAGGCGGGCGGGGAAGGTTCCCAGTGTATGACAGCAGTTGCAGCAGTAGTTATGAACCGTGTCCGCAGTGGAAACTTCCCGAATACCATTAGCGGGGTAATTTACCAGAGCGGACAGTTTGGACCGGCATCTTCCGGAAGACTGGCAAACCGACTTGCCAGCGGCGTAAGTTCAAGCGCAAGGGCAGCAGCCCGCGCAGCATTAAACGGAAGCGATCCTACAGGGGGAGCCAAGTATTTCAAGCTGGCCTCCAGCGGTCATGCAGGTGTTGTTATTGGAGCGGTTGTCTTTTATTAAAAATTCGAATGGCAGTTACATTGTTCAACAGTGTAACTGTCATTTTTTCATTTCGATTTCGCCCGGACCGGCAGACTGACAGATGCGGAAACAAAACAGCAGGCGGAAAAAATAAGAATGTAGTAAGAATCCTCTGAGAAATATTCAGCAGAGCAGTTTCAAAATGGTAAGGATGACACTGTAACAAAGGATTCTGGGGAATATATCGTATCTGAATTAGAGAGACAAGCACTGGTTCATGAGTTGAACTTAAATGATATGGATAAATATTTTGAAGAGATATCCGCCGAAGATAAGCGTTTCAAATTTCATGGGGTACCTGAAAGAGAAGAGGCGGATATTAATATGTCCGCCTGCTTCCCCAGAAAAACAGTGCGACGGTTCCCGGACCAGTATGGCTGCCGATGGTGGTTCCGATATGGTTTATCAGTACTTTTCCATTTAATTTCGGAAACTTTGCTTCCACCAGATCGGCAACTGCGCGTGCATCTTCATAGCAGGCGGACTGGGAAATAAAACATTTTCCGGAATAATCCAGCCCGTTCTCGGCATTTTCTTCCATTTGTTTTACAATTTCGTGAATTACTTTTTTCTTTCCCCGGATTTTAAATCTTGGAATCAGTTTTCCTTCATTATTTACATTAAGCAGAGGGCAGATATTTAATACGGAGCCAATGGCACCGGATGTTTTGGAAATTCGTCCGCCTTTGATATAGAAGGTTAAATCTGTGGAAAAGAACCAGTGCTGTAAGTTAAGTCTGTGTTCCACTGCCCAGTCGTACAGTTCGTCAATTGTCTTTCCCTTATCCCGTAATCCTGCCAGCGTATCCATGAAAAGCCCGTAACCAGAAGAAGCGCCGAGGGAATCCAGAATCAAAATTTTTCTGCCGGGAAATTTTTCAGCGAGTATGGATTTTGCGATATTGGCAGAATTGACAACACCGGTAATTCCGGAAGAAAGACATACATGAAGGATGTCATATCCATCCGCCAGGAAAGGTGTAAAATAGTCAGTAAATTCATTAGCGTTAATCTGTGATGTTTTTGTTTCTGCGCCGTCAGCCATTCTCTGGTAAAATTCATTAAAAGGAATTGTCTGCCCTAAATCATCGTAGCATAACTGCCCGTCAATTTCATAATGAAAACAGATATATTTCACATTGATTCTTTCAAAGTGTTCTTTTGATAAATCTGCTGTGGAACAGCAGCTGACTATATATTTCTCCATAAAAAATCCCCCTTCACAGTTACAGAATAACCATTGCTTAGAATTGTAATACAAATAAAAAGTATATTCAAGAAATAAAACCGTTTTTTTCATATTAAATAAAAAAATAAAACATTGCATATACTCCAATCCTGACTTGATTTCCCCTGGAAATTCGCATATACTATAAACAATGATGTCATAAGGAAACAGCGAATTGGAAAACCAGGAGGAAGGGCAATGACACTAAAAGGAAGAAATTTTTTGAAAATAATGGACTTTACACCGGAAGAGATTTTGCATTTGATTAATCTTTCTGCGGAATTAAAACAGAAAAAACATCAGGGCATTATTCACGACAGCCTGGTCGGAAAGAACATCGCCCTGATTTTTGAAAAGACAAGTACCAGAACTCGATGCTCTTTCGAAGTTGCTGCGCATGACCTTGGGATGCATGCTACCTATCTGGATCCGGTGTCTTCCCAGATAGGAAAAAAGGAAAGCATAGCGGATACGGCGCGTGTGCTTGGCAGAATGTATGATGGAATTGAATACCGCGGATTTGGCCAGGAGATTGTTGAGGAACTGGCGGAATATGCGGGAGTTCCGGTATGGAACGGTCTGACGAATGAGGCTCATCCGACACAGATGATTGCGGATATGCTTACTATAAAAGAGCACCTTGGAACCTTAAAAGGTATAAAATTTGTATATATGGGTGATGCGCGTTATAATATGGGCAATTCACTGATGGTTACCTGTGCAAAGCTTGGCATGCATTTTGTGGCATGTACGAATCCCAGGTATTATCCGGACAGAAAACTGGTAGACTACTGTGCAGATGCAGCTTCCACAACAGGTGCGACAATCACCTTGACAGACAATGTGGCAGAAGCAACAAGGGATGCCAGTGTGATTTACACGGATGTATGGGTGTCCATGGGAGAGCCGGAGGAGGCATGGGCAGAACGGATTCAGGATTTAAAACCATACCAGGTAAATGCTGCAGTGTTCGAACATGCAAAACCTGACGCCATCTTCATGCACTGCCTCCCAGCTTTCCATGATTTAAAGACCACTATAGGAAAGCAGGTTTATGAAAAGTTCGGACTGTCAGAACTGGAAGTGACGGATGAAGTGTTTGAGGGCAAACGATCCGTTGTATTTGACGAGGCAGAGAACCGTATGCATTCCATTAAGGCAATTATGAAAGCAACTTTATCGGATTAAAATTTACAATAGCATGTTTGGAGCAAAAGTATGAAAGCGGAAATACTAAAGATGCTGCGGGAGGCAGATGGATACGTGTCCGGGCAGGAAATGTGTAATAAATTTGGTGTGTCAAGGACGGCAGTCTGGAAGGTTATAAACCAGCTTAAAGAGACCGGATATGAGATTGAATCTGCACAGAACAAAGGTTACCGTCTTTTGTCTGTCCCGGATGTTATCAATAAGGTGGAGCTTGACAGTATCCGGAATACAGAATGGGCGGGACACGAGACTTTTTATTATGACACTCTGGATTCTACGAATACCAAGGCGAAGGAACTTGCGGAAAATGGCAGGCCTTCCGGTACATTTGTTGTTGCAGAGCAGCAGACCGCGGGAAGAGGGCGCAGGGGACGCGGATGGGTGTCTCCGCGCGGAACGGATATCTATATGACCCTCATGTTAAAGCCGGAGATTAATCCTGGAAATGCTTCCATGCTGACACTTGTTTCCGCAATGGCTGTCTGTAATGCAGTCCAGAACGTAACAAATGAACAGGCGCAGATTAAATGGCCGAATGATGTTGTGATGAATGGGAAAAAAATCTGCGGTATTTTAACAGAAATGAGTGCACAGTTTGATTATATCAATCATATTGTCATTGGAATTGGAATTAATGTGCATAATGAACAGTTTCCCGAAGAAATCAGAAATACTGCAAGCTCCCTTCTGCTGGAATGCGGAAAGCATTTTCACAGAGCGGCACTGATTGAGGGTTTTTTGGAGGAGTTTGAACGTCTGTATGGCATTTATCTGGAAACCGAGGATATGACGGGGCTGCAGAAGGAATATGACAGACTGCTTGTCAACAAAGGGCGGCAGGTGTATGTGCTTGATCCCAAAGAACCATTTGAGGGTAAGGCAATGGGAATCACAAAAAAAGGGGAACTGATCGTGGATACCTGGGAATCCCGCAAACTGGTATCTTCAGGGGAAGTTTCCGTGAGGGGAATTTATGGTTATGTCTGATGAGGTTACGCTGTGTGTGTCCAACGGATACCAGAAAAAATTTTATCTGAATGAACAGTTTGATGAACTTCCGCAGACTGTCCGTGATGAGCTGAAAATTATGTGTGTTTTGTACACGGAAGATGTGGGCGGAATTCTGGAATTGTATTTTGAGGAGGATGGAAGCCTGAGGTTTCGGACATCCTGCGAAGAGGGGGATTTCTTTTATGATGAAATCGGAAGTGTGCTGAAAATCAAGCAGTACCAGAATGAAAAAAGAGAGCTTCTGGAAGAAATTGAGACATATTACCGTATTTTTTATCTGGGAGAGGATTAGGGAAAGAGAGACAAAACATGATATTAACAATCGATGTTGGAAATACAAATATTACCTGTGGAATTTTTGATAAGGATGAAATTGCTGCGAATTTCCGTATCACAACCAAAATGCCGCGTACCTCGGATGAATATGGAATGCTCTTAAGTAATCTGTTGGAGCAGAACAAAATTAAGCCGTCGGATATCAAAGATGCGATTATCTGTTCCGTGGTGCCGAATATCATGCATTCCCTGCACAGTGCTCTGGCAAAATATTTTCATATTAATCCGATTGTGGTGGAGGCAGGAATTAAAACCGGAATCCGTATTGCGACTCCAAATCCACAGCAGATTGGAGCCGACCGTATTGCGGATGCGGTGGGGGCTTATGAAATATACGGCGGACCAGTGCTTGTCATTGACTTTGGAACGGCCACAACATATGATCTGGTAGATGAAAGCGGGGCATTTTTAGGCGGGATTACCGCGCCCGGAATCCGCATTTCTGCGAAAGCATTGTGGGAGGATGCTGCAAAGCTGCCGGAAATTGAGATTAAAAAACCGGACGGTATTCTGGGAAAAGACACGATATCGAGTATGCAGTCGGGACTTGTTTACGGACAGATCGGACAGACGGAATATATTATCCGGAAGGTAAAAGAAGAGGTTGGAAATGACAAGATCAGAACCGTGGTCACAGGCGGTCTTGGCCGGATTATTGCCAATGAAACCGACTCCATTGATATTTATGATCCGAATCTTACGCTGAAAGGGATTTACCGCGTGTATAAAAAACAGAACCGGAAAATATAAAATTATGAATCAGATAAAACCACTTACGATTGGCAGTGTGGCGTTGCCAAACAACCTGATACTGGCTCCGATGGCAGGTGTGACCGACCTGCCATTTCGCTTGCTTTGCAAGGAACAGGGGGCAGGACTTTTGTGCATGGAAATGGTAAGTGCAAAAGCAATTCTTTATAGGAACAAAAATACAGAAAGCCTGCTAACCATTCATCCAAAAGAAAATCCGGTTTCCCTGCAGTTATTCGGTTCCGATCCTGATATTGTATCGGATATCGCACACCGTATTGAGGAGCGTCCGTTTGATATTCTGGATTTAAATATGGGCTGTCCTGTGCCGAAAGTTGTGAATAACGGCGAAGGTTCCGCTCTTATGAAAAATCCGCTGCTGGCAGGAAAGATTATAGAAAAAACGGTAAAGGCAGTACAAAAGCCGGTGACGGTAAAAATCCGCAAAGGTTTTGATGAAAACCATATTAATGCAGTGGAGATTGCAAAAATTGCAGAAGCTGCGGGAGCGGCTGCGATTGCGGTACACGGACGGACGAGGGAGCAGTTTTATTCAGGAAAGGCGGATTGGGATATTATCAGGCAGGTAAAGGAGGCGGTTTCCATTCCCGTAATCGGGAACGGGGATCTTCTGACGGCGGAGGATGTCATGGCAATGGGGAAACAGACGGGGTGCGACGGGTTTATGATTGCCCGTGGAGCGCAGGGGAATCCATGGATTTTTAAGCAGATTCTGTACTGTTTTGAAACCGGAGGGCATCTGTCAAGGCCTTCTGTTTCCGAAGTGGCGGAAATGGTTTTACGCCATGCGAAGATGATGCTGGAATATAAAGGGGAATATACGGGCATACGTGAAATCCGAAAGCATGCGGCATGGTATACCGCAGGATATCCCAATTCCTCAAGGCTGCGTGCAAAAATTAATGAGGTAGAGAGCCTTGGGGAACTGGAAGAACTGCTTCTG
>CAYNOE010000097.1:0-10372 GCA_964398745.1 uncultured Lachnobacterium sp. | reverse complement strand
GTTTGAGCGGACACTGGATGATTCCGCAAACAAGAGAATTTCAGTTCCGGAAAGTTTTCTTGCGGTGGACGGAATTTTGGATTTGTGCTTAAATGTCGTGGACGGGCTTGTGGTATATCCGAAGGTCATTTACAAGCATTTCATGGCGGAGATTCCGTTTATGGCAACCGAAAATATCATGATGGATGCGGTAAAAGCAGGCGGAAACCGGCAGGAGCTTCATGAAAAAATCCGCACGCTTTCCATGGAAGCAGGTAAGACGGTCAAGGAAGAAGGAAAGGATAACAATCTGGTCGAGCTGATTGCGGCTGACCCGGCATTCGGACTGACAAAAGAGCAGATTGAAAAAAGCTTAAAGCCGGAGCTTTACATCGGCTGCGCACCGCGTCAGGTAGAAGTATTCCTGCGTGATGTGATCCAGCCTGTCCTGGACCGAAATAAAAAAGAACTTGGCATAAAAGCAGAAATAAATGTATAAAATAAAGCCTCCTGGAAATACTGAGAAGCAAGGAGCAAAGCATATGAAAGTCCGCTGACGCGGAATGCTTTGCAGAGTCGTACCCGTATGGGTACGACAACAGGCAATACCCCCTGAGGGGGTATTACAGTAAAGGAGGCTTTTTTTATGTCTTTAATAATAAAAATCACAGACATACATGGGAGAGAAATCCTTGATTCAAGGGGAAATCCGACAGTCGAGGTTGAGGTGACGGCTGAAACCGAAACCACCGGGAAAAAGAGTGTGGGAAGGGAGTCAGTTCCGTCCGGGGCAAGTACCGGGCGGTTTGAAGCAGTTGAACTCAGGGATGGAGTGGAACGCTACTTCGGGCTTGGTGTGCAGAAAGTGGTGGAACACATCAATACGAGGATTGCACAGGAAATTGTGGGAATGAACGTGCTGGACCAGGTGGAAATTGACCGAAAGCTTGTGGAGCTGGACGGGACGGATAATAAAGGAAACCTTGGTGCAAACGCACTGCTCGGGGTATCCCTTGCCTGCGCAAGATGTGCGGCAACTGCAATGGATTTGCCGCTGTACCGTTATCTTGGCGGAATTAATGCAAAACGCTGGCCGATGCCGATGATGAACGTCATAAACGGCGGCGTCCATGCCAAAAACTCCCTTGATTTTCAGGAGTTTATGATTGTACCGGTCGGTGCGGATTCGTTTCCGGATGCGCTCAGGATGGGTGCGGAGGTTTATCATTTCTTAAGGCAGATTCTGCATGAGGACGGCAGGCTGACGGCTGTGGGTGATGAGGGCGGATTTGCACCGGATTTTAGGGATGCAAAGGAAGTATTTGATTATCTGGGACGCGCTGTGGAAAAGGCAGGCTATAAAACCGGGGGGGATATTGCATTTGCAATGGATGCAGCAACTTCTGAACTGTACAGCGAGGAAGACGGTATGTACCATTTTCCGGGCGAAAGTGAGGCGGGAGGTTCCGGCGAAGGGAAGGAAATTATAAGGAGTGCGGAAGAAATGATTCTGCTTTTTGAGGATCTGGTACGGGAGTACCCGCTTATTTCCATTGAGGACGGCCTGGATGAGGATGACTGGGAAGGCTGGCAGAGCCTGACAAAGCGTCTTGGCGATAAAGTAATGCTGGTAGGGGACGACCTGTTTGTGACAAATACAAAAAGGATTCACTGCGGCATTGATCTTAAGGCAGCTAATGCCGTGCTGGTCAAGGTAAACCAGATTGGAACCTTAACGGAGGCAATGGATGCGGTGGAGCTGGCACAGAAAAGCGGTTATAAGGCAGTAATTTCCCACCGTTCCGGTGAAACAGAGGATTCGTTTATTGCAGACCTTGCCGTTTCGGTAAATGCCGGATGGATTAAGACGGGTGCACCGTGCAGGGGGGAGCGCACTGCCAAGTATAACCAGCTTCTTCGTATTTTTGATAATTAGTAACTATTCAGTCCCCCCTGGAATACGATAATTAATTAAAGTCCATTCAGCCGCCTTGTCATCATATCGGGATTAACCGCTTCGGCGATTGCGGTATGGTGGTCAATGATTCCTTCGTTGCAGAGGTTAAAAATACTGCTGTCCATGGCAATCATATTGTCTGCCGCAGATGTATAGATTATGCCGTCAATCTGGTGCACCTTTCCCTCACGGATCAGATTACGGATGGCAGGCGTCAGAACCATAATCTCAAATGCAGGAACCATTTCCCCGGTTACTGATGGCAGAAGCTTCTGACAGATGACTGCCTGCAGCACGGAGGCAAGCTGGATGGAAATCTGCCGCTGCTGTGTGGCAGGGAAGGCATCAATGATGCGGTCGATTGTATTTGCAGCCCCGATTGTATGCAGGGAGGAAAAAATCAGATGACCGGTTTCTGCAGCAGTAACCGCGGTATTTATTGTTTCATAATCACGCATTTCTCCAAGCAGGATTACATCCGGACTCTGGCGGAGCGCCGCACGCAGTGCAGTTAAATAGCTCTCCGTGTCGGTGTTGATTTCACGCTGGGAGACAATGCTTTTTTCATGGTGGTGAAGGTATTCCAGAGGGTCTTCCAGTGTAATGATATGGGATTCCCGTTCGCGGTTGATTTTGTCAATAATGCAGGCCAGTGTGGTGGATTTTCCGCTTCCTGCAGGACCCGTTACAAGAACCATACCGTTTCTGGAAGCCGCGAGGTTCATCACAATATCCGGAATATGCAGTTCATCAGGCCGCGGCAGGTCGAAAGTAATCACACGGATGACTGCCGAGTAGGAGCCGCGCTGCTTGAATGTGCTGACACGGAAGCGCGATACACCAGCAATGGCAAAGGAAAAATCATCATCCCCGGTTTTTTCAAAATGTGTTATGTCCCGTCCGGCAAGTGTATAAATTCCCGTGACGAATTCAAAAGTATCCCCTGGATACAGGCATTCGCCCTCAAAGGATTTCATGATGCCCTTGGTCTTGTAGGTCAGGGGTTTTCCGGCAATAATAAAAATGTCGGAAGCTTTTTTAATGGTTGCTTCTTCCAGAAATTTTTTAACATCCATACAGTGGTTCTCCTTTAAATTGTTTAATCATAAACGGTTTTACTCTTCTGATAACAGTTCGGTTACAGTTTTCCAGCAGGTTACCCTGTAACAGATGCCTCCGGCATCCGGCGGGTAGCAGACCTGCAGGGAAACATTCAGGGTGTCCTGGCTGTTTATGGTTACCGGAAAAGATACAAGCAGTGCATCTTCATGGGTAACGGTCATTTCAGGGGTATCGGCAGCATAGTCCGTTAAGTTATGGTAAGCTGCCTGTATATATTTATTTTTCTTCCGGGTGTGCGAATATGTATCTGCAAGCAGCGTGTCAATCTCTTCCAGCTTCTGGTATGCAACAGCTTCCGCTTCATAATATGCCGTCGTGCGGTCAGCTACCTTTTTGCTCAAACGGTAATCGGAGGAGGCGGTTAAATAGGCAAGGGCGGAAAATGTCACAATACAGATCATAACAAAGACAATTAGTATGGTGGAAAAGCCGAAATTCGAAAAACCTGTTCTGCCCTGCCTTTTGTTTTTGGTCATCCTGACACCTCCTTTTGACGTGGGGCATGTGTCACATGGCGCCTGTTGTAGTGGCAGGCATCCAGGGAATAAATAACCTGGTTGTCTTCGGTGGTACAGGAAATATGTGCTTTTGTAAGACCGTCGGTATCCGTTTCTTTTATGGTAACGGTAATATAAAAGCACGCATCTTTTTTCCCGCATTCCTGAAAATCAGAATCCAGAAACAGCAGGGTTTTGTCGTCAAGGCTGACACCGTAGTGGTAAAAATCCAAAAGACCGCTGCGTGTGCCGTTCCCGTTTTCAAACACGCTGGCAACACTTTTGCAGCCTGCCACTGCCTGGTGCAGGCGCGCGGTTTGTTCCGTAAGCGTATGGGTTTGTATAAAAAACTGCAGTCCCACAATCATCAGTATGGAAAAAAGAAACAGGTTTAAAATAATTTCCATAAGAAAAATACTGCTTCTGGAATGTGTGCGTTTCATGGAACCGGAAACCTCCTCGTAAATATTTTTATACAGCGTGCGTATGCAGGTATTCGCTGTGTATGCCTCCATCGGAATCTGTAAACCGGATGAGAAACAGCCCGTCCTCCACCTGTGCGGCAGAAAAACCGCCAAGGGATAAAATCTGCTGTCCGGCTTCCGGGGTAAAATCCGCGTCGGAAGCAGTGAACAGTTCACACAGAAATCCATCATAATAATATACATAAGTCAGATAAGCGCTGTCTTCAATGGTCTCGGAAAATACCAGCATGTCATTTTTTACAGACACGCTGGAAATACTGTCATTCTGGTGTATTTTTTCTGTCAAAAAGGAGCTTGCCGTGCGGATTTCGTAATTATGGTTCATGGAGTCCGTACTCACCTGGTACTGGCCGGCGCCAATTAATATGAGAAGCCCCGCCATAATTGCAAACAGCACGAATAAAAGGACAGTAAATACGGTATCAAATTTTTCCGTGGAGGAATAAAGTCGCAGCATGTCAGTCAGCCTCCCGTTCTATAATGGTGATATCGGGGCGCAGGTTTCCCCCGATGTACTGGTAATCAATGAAAAAATGGTCTGCATTGTAGGTGAAACCATAGTGGCTGCTTAAGTAGGCAAGATCCGGCGGATAAGCCCCCTCAAGGGCATAACACTGTGCAATGCTTTTGTCCAGTGCGGATGTAAGGATTTCCTTTTCATGTGCCGTGTTTGTTTCTGTCATCCCATCAGAAATATAAACCAGAAAGAGGGCAGCAGCAGAAAGGAGAAGTACCGGAACAAAAATATGCATAAAATGTTTTTTTTCTTTTTTTATAGAAAACAAAGCCATGGGTTCCTCCTTTCATATTTTGGGATGTTAAATAAGGAGCAAATTGCAATAAATTTATATTACCTGATACTTGACATGATTCCCAGTAATGGCAGTAAAAATGAAATCATGATCAGTCCGATAAATATACACAGGATGATAACGAGTGCAGGCTCAATCATGGAAAGCATATGGGAAAGCTTTTCGTCGGTTTCTTTTTCACATGCTTCGCCAATCTGCCGTAAACATTCGTCCATGCTTCCTGTTTTGCTGCCGATTGCAATCCAGCTTGCATACAGTTCGGAAAAAATTCCGGATTCTAACAGTGCGCGGTCAAAAGACGCGCCATGCCTGATATGTTTCTGGCACATGGCAATCCTCGCCTGGATAATCGGGTGGTTTACGAGTTCGCCCGAAAGCTCAAGCCCCTGGTCCGTGTCCAGTCCGCTGGCAAGTGCAAGATACATGCAGTTTGCAAAACGGCTGGAAGCAATGGACAGCGATAGTTTTTTGCCCTGAAAGAGCAGGCGGCCGTATTCAGTCTGGTAGAGGATGCAGCCTGCCAGCAGCAGAACGGCAAAAATGATTACAAATATCATGGTATAGCGGTTTAAAATATCGCTGACGGTCATAAGTTTTTTTGCAATTCCGGTCAGTTCGGTGCCAAGCTCCTCATAGATCCGGGAGAATACCGGAAGAACTTTCGTAACCATGATAAGGATGACGCAGACCATCATAATGGTCATGATGACCGGATATGTAACTGCGTGGCGGATGCTGTCACGGATTTCGGCTTCGCGTTCGTAGTATTCGCTTAAAGAGACCAGTACTTCCTCCAGCCGTCCGGCGGTTTCCCCGAAATCAATCATATGAAGCATATAGGAAGGGAATATGCCGGTTTTCTTTAGTGCGTAATAAAGAGTGCTTCCGCCTTCCATTGGTTCATAGATTTCGCCAAGCAGGGCAGCAGTTTCTTTATCCGCTGTCTCATCCCTTAAAATAGAGATGCCGTAATATACGGGCAGACCGGAGCGGACGACCATTGCAAGCTGCTGGCAGAATGCACCAAGTTCGGACTGGGATAAGGGTTTCCTTGCTGACATAATTCCTCCTAATAAACGTATTTTGTGATATATTTGCTGTTCTCCGGAATAAAATCTTTTGGGGAACTGCTGGTAGCGGCAAAGGTGGGATCCAGAAGTTCCCAGTTTTTGCCGTCAAATTCTATAATTCCGTTGAGCCAGCCACTGTCTTCTATGTAAATGCTGATCCATGCGTGGTATTCTTCGCCCATATAACCGACTTCCAGCCGGGTGGGAATCCCCTGGCTTCTGAGCATGGTCGCCATAACGGAGGCATAGTCGAAGCAGATGCCGGTTTTGGATTTAAATATCTCGTCTACATCCGGCAGGTAACCGGTTTCCACGGTATCTGCCTTTGCGTGGTCGTAAGTATAATTGGAGATAATATAGCTGTAAACGGCAGTTACGACATCCAGGTCGTTGTTGGCGGGCTCTGCAAGACGGACAGCCTCGGCAACGGCGAGAGAATCCTTATTAAAATTTACATACTGGTTCGGATACAGGTATGGACCGAATTTGCCGGAAAGCTTTACCGGGATTTCCTCGGACTGGGCAAGGGCATATTTGGTACCGCCAGAGATTTTTTCGTAAACCTCGGTTTTGTATTTGCCGTTGCCCGCGGTCAGCGGGAAAACCTCGTAGTCCCCGTGAAGGTTATAGGTGTAGGTAATACTGTCCGGCCCGGTAATTTGTAGTTTTACATTTTTGTTGCTGCCCGTATAGGTAACCATCAGATAGCCGTCCGCAGTATTTGATGCATCTATGGTGGCAACATCACTTTTATAGGTGTCTTTGCCGTCTGCACTGGGGGAAAGGACGCGCGCCGTATTATCACGGCTGCCTTTGGGCTGCGGTTCGGTACTGGCAGGCGGATTGTCCTTTGCGGGAGGCACGGGTCCGTCCGGACTGCTGCAGCCTGTAAAAAGCAGACAAAGACACAGAAAAAATGGCAGGATGCTTCTGCCGGTTTGTCTGATTGTCATGGTTTACTCCTTTTATCAAGTTTATTATAATGGATTTTGGCGAAAATGGGAATGGGAATTTAAAAAAAAGATTGAAATACTTTTTTTTATATGGTATACTTGTTCAGTCATTAGTTAAGAATGAATTAGGAGGTGGAAATCGTGACCGTTTTAAATACGATATTAACAGTGGTATTTATTATACTGAGCATAGCCATTACAGTCGTAGTCTTAATGCAGGAGGGTAAATCGGCAGGACTTGGCGCAATCGCCGGTGCAGCAGATACTTACTGGGGCAGGAACAAGGGTCGTTCCATGGAAGGGATGCTTGTAAAGCTTACAAGAATCGGTGTGGTTTTATTCCTGTTACTTGCCATGGTACTGAATTTGGGAATCTGGTAATGCTTTCTGCAAAGCATTAAGATGGCTGTCAGTGATGATTCACTGGCAGTTTTTCTTTTGGGACTCCGGTTGTTTCGTTAAATTTAAGGAGGGCGTATGGAACAAAACAAGTATGAAAGCAGGAAAAAGCGGCTTTATGAATTTATGTGTGATGATTTGTATGTGCCGATGAAAATAAAAGAACTGGCGGTAATGCTGGATGTAAAAAAGGCTCAGCGCCCGCTGCTGGAGCAGATGCTTAAGGAGCTTCTGGAGGAAGGGAAGATTACTGTTTCAAAGCGCGGGAAATACGCAAAATCAGAGGAGAAAAGAACGTCCGGTATTTTTCTGGCAAATGCAAGGGGCTTTGGGTTTGTTTCCGTGGAAGGGGAAGAACAGGATATTTTTATTCCGGAAGCAGAGACGCACGGCGCAATGCATATGGATGCGGTTGAAATCGTGATTCTGCCGCAGACAGGGGGGAAGAGACGCGAGGGAAGCGTACTTAAAATCCTGGAACGGGGCATGACACGGGTGGTCTGTTCCTATGAGCAGAACAGGACGTTTGGCTTTGCCGTGCCGGACAACCCGAAGTTCGGTTCCGATATTTTTATTCCGCTCGAACATTCCATGGGTGCAGTGGACGGGCACAAGGTTGTGGTGGAAATTACTGATTACGGAAAGCGCGGGGTAAGAAAGCCCGAGGGAAAGGTTGTTGAGATTATCGGACATATCAATGATCCCGGTGTGGACATCCTTTCCGTTGTGCGTGCCTATGACCTTCCAGTGGAATTTGAACCGAAGGTTCTTTCACAGGTAGAAAACGTGGCAAAGCCTGTATCGGCTGCGGATATGGCGGGACGCATGGATTTAAGGGAATGGAAGATGGTCACGATTGACGGCGAGGATGCGAAGGATCTGGATGATGCAGTGTCGCTTACCATGGATGGGGATAATTATGTTCTCGGCGTACACATTGCGGATGTGACCAATTATGTGCAGGAACGCAGTGCGCTGGACAAAGAGGCTCTTGGGCGCGGGACATCGGTTTATCTGGTGGACCGCGTGATTCCCATGCTGCCGCATGCACTTTCCAATGGAATCTGTTCGTTAAATGAAGGGCAGGAGCGGCTTGCACTCAGCTGTATTATGACGATTAACGAAAAAGGCGGGGTTATTGACCATACGATTGCAGAAACGGTAATCTGTGTGAACCGCCGGATGTCGTATACAAATGTAAAAAAGATTCTGGAAGATCATGATGAAACGCTTATAAAAGAATATGAAGAGCTTGTCCCGATGTTTCAGGAGATGGAAGTACTGGCGAAAATCCTGCAGGAAAAACGAAAAAAACGCGGTTCCATTGACTTTGATTTTCCGGAGGCAAAGGTAATACTGGATGCTTCGGGAAGCCCGGTGGATATTAAACCGTATGAAAGAAATACTGCGACAAAAATCATTGAGGATTTTATGCTTGTCGCAAATGAAACCGTTGCGGAGGATTATTTCTGGAGGGAGATTCCGTTTTTGTACCGGACCCATGAGCATCCCGATCCGGAAAAGATAAAAACACTTTCCATGTTTATCAATAATTTTGGTTATCACCTGCACACTGGAACCGAGGAAATCCATCCGAAGGAGCTGCAGAAACTGCTGCAGAAGGTCAGCGGAAGCGATGAGGAGCCGTTAATCAGCAGACTGACGCTGCGTTCAATGAAGCAGGCGAAATATACTCCGGAAAACACCGGACACTTTGGTCTGTCTGCATCCTGCTACTGTCATTTTACCTCGCCAATACGCCGGTATCCGGATCTGCAGATTCACAGGATTATCAAGGAAAGCCTGCGCGGGCGGCTGGATGCAAAACGGATGCAGCATTATGAAAAAATCCTGCCGGAGGTGGCAAAGCATTCCAGTGAAATGGAGCGGCGTGCGGAAGAGGCAGAACGTGAAACGGTCAAGCTGAAAAAAGTTCAGTATATGGAAAAGCATGTCGGGGAAACTTTTTTTGGTATAATTTCCGGTGTGACCGAATGGGGATTTTTTGTGGAACTTGAAAATACGGTTGAAGGGCTGGTACGTGTGACGGCGCTTACCGATGATTATTACCGGTATTTTGAGGATTCCTATGAGCTTGTGGGTGAGCGGACAAACCGCCGGTTCAAGCTGGGACAGAAGGTGAAGGTAAAGGTCTGCGGCTGTGACCGGGTGATGAGAACCATTGACTTTGTTCTGGAGGAAAATTAAAAGAAGATAAATTTTTTTATGAATTATTGATTTTTTACAGAATATCTATTATGATAAAAATGTAAACAGAGCAGGAGGAACCCGTAAATGGCAAAGCAGGCAAAAAAGTTAATAGCCAATAACAAGAAGGTTCGCCATGATTATTTTCTGGAAGAGACGTTCGAGGCAGGGATTGCGCTTGCGGGTACCGAGGTCAAATCCATGCGCATGGGTAAATGCAGTATCAAGGAGTCCTTTATCCATATTGAAAACGGGGAGGTAATCCTTTACGGCATGCATATAAGCCCGTATGAAAAGGGAAATATTTTTAACAAAGATCCTTTAAGACCGCGGAAACTTCTGATGCACAAACGGGAAATCCAAAAGCTTGCTGGAAAAATCGCGCAGAAAGGTTATACCATTGTTCCGGTGGAGGTATACTTTAAAGGAAGTCTCGTAAAGGTGGAGGTTGCACTTGCCAAAGGAAAGAAGCTTTATGACAAGCGGCAGGACATTGCAAAGAAAGACCAGAGAAGAGAGGCAGAGCGGGATTTCAAGATCCGGAATTTGTAAGGTTTACAAAAGACTTCCAGGAACGGGAAGCAAACATGCATGAAAATTCGCCTGACGGCGAAGCGGTTTGTGCAGACAATCCCCATTTGGGGTATTATAGTTAAACAAAAGACTTCCAGGAACGGGAAGCAAACATGCATGAAAATTCGCCTGACGGCGAAATGCGTTCGCGTAGCAACATTTTTTCGCTGCGCTCAAAAAAGTTGCAGGGGCCAGTAATGGTTTCGACAGGGATCATGAAGCTGGAGAAGCGGGTCGCAGGGGATGCGTCAAATTCCACAATTAAAATTAAACGCTGAAGACAATTTAGCATACGCTGCCTAATGGCAGCAGTCTGA
>CAYNOE010000096.1:0-10640 GCA_964398745.1 uncultured Lachnobacterium sp. | reverse complement strand
AAAAGCTTGTACAGGAGAAAAAACCGGCGGTTTACTATATTACGCTCGCCCTGTCAATTTTTTCCAATTACTATATTTCCATAATGATCTGTATTTTTCTGGTCTTTTACTTTATCCTTCTGTTTTTTATGCAGAAAGAGAAAAAGGCGGGGGCACTGCTTCGGTTTATCTGGTATTCCGCACTTGCCGGAATCAGTTCGGCCGTGCTGCTTTTGCCGGAAATTGCGGTTATGATGCGTTCCGGCGTTTCCGAGGACAAGTTTCCGAAAACGGCGGAATGGTATTTTAACCTTGTGGCGGAGCTGGGGCGCGGGGCGTCCATGGCATCAGCCTATACCGGAAACGACCACTGGCCGAATCTCTATGCAGGGGCGTTTTCCCTCGTGCTGGTCTGGGTTTACCTGCTGAACAGAAGGATTTCATGGAAAGAAAAGATTCCGCGGATGCTGATGCTTGTTTTTCTCCTGGCCAGCGTTGCGCAGAACCAGCTCGATTATATCTGGCATGGTATGCACTTTCCGCAGTCGCTTCCGGGCAGGCAGTCGTTTCTGTATATATTTATCATTCTTTCGATGGGATTTGCCGCAGTGCGCAAATGGAAAGGAACAAAAATCTGGCATGTGCTGGTATCCACGGTTCTTGCACTGGGACTTATGTTCTTTTCCGGAATGGCAGGGGATGAAACCGTGACGGAGCCGATGGCAGTCGTAATTACGGAGCTGTTTATCTGCGTATACGGAATACTCCTGCTTTTGACAAAACTGGTTTCAAAAAAGGCGCGTTTTGCGCTCAGGGAGTTTGCAGTATGTGTCGCGGTTGCGGAGCTTGCCATCAATATGGCGCTGACCGGTCTTGGCGTTACCAGCCGCGTGGCGTATACAGACAAAGAGCCGTTTTACAGCAGCCTTTTGGAAGTGGCAAAGAAAGACAACGCGGATGCCGGTTTTTACCGGGTTGAGGACAACGGCAGAAAGACAAAAAATGACAATACCCGCTATGACTACCGTTCTGTCACGATTTTTTCCTCACTCATGAATCTTGACATCAGCCATCTGTTCCAGAGTCTTTATATGGAAGGCGGGAAAAATTACTACTGTTATAATGGGGCGACACCGCTGCCGTCTGCCATGTTCTGTGTCAAATATCTGATTTCCTCCTGCTATATGGAAGAAAGCAGGGTACGCACGCTGGTGGGGGACTGCAATGGCAACTATCTTTATAGGAACAATTACTGCCTGCCGTTTGGCTTTATGGTGGATGAAAAAGTAGCGGATGAATGGTATCTGTCGGATCTGGACCGGATTGGAACACTCAATGCCCTTGCGGGACTGCTCGGGGCAGAAGAAAACCTGATAGTTCCGGCCGATTTTACCATGGAGGAAAAAGCAGGGGACAGTACGATTGAACTGGCGGAGGACGGATATTATTATGCGGATTATGTCCAGTGCGATTCAGACAATCTTACCGTAACCAGAAGCGACGGCTGGGTAAAGCAGTATTCAAAGACCACACACCGTTATTTTCTGGAGCTTGGGGAGTGCAGTGCAGGAACAAAGGTGGACATTACAAATGACAACAGCGAAATTATCACCTATCATGTATACAAATTGAATTTTGAAGCGCTGGATGAAGCGTACAAAACCCTGTCAGGGCAGGTTATGAAAGACCAGAATGTGACCGACACAAAAATCACAGGTACGATTGACGTGGCAGAAGAAGGAAGGCTGGTGCTTCCGGTTCCGGCAGATGATGGCTGGATGTTGTACGTGGACGGGAAAAAGACAAAAATACAGCCGTTTAAAGATGCCCTGATCAGTGTTCATTTAAAAACGGGAACACACAAAATCCGGCTTAGCTACACCACACCGGGACTGAAAACAGGTGCGGCAGCAAGTGTGGCAGCTGTTCTTTTGGCGGCGGCAGGCCTGCTTTTGGGAAGGAGGAAACATGGAAAAAAAGAAAGTCAGTATAGTGGTTCCCATGTATAATGAACAGGAATCACTCAGGATTCTGTACGGGGAATTAAACAAAGTCACAGAAACCCTTCCTTCATACAGCTTTGAATATCTGTTTGTCAACGACGGCTCAACAGATGCCACGCTGGATGTAATCCGCGAACTTGCAGGAGGGGACGCGCGAGTGCATTATCTGTCCTTTTCCAGAAATTTCGGAAAGGAAGCTGCGCTGTATGCGGGATTAAATGCTGCGGCAGGGGATTACATCGCAACCATGGATGCGGATATGCAGGATCCGCCAAAGCTTCTTCCCGGGATGCTTTCTTTGCTGGAGGAAGGAACCTGCGACAATGTTGCGGCCAGACGGACGGACCGCAAAGGAGAACCGATTGTCCGTTCCTTTTTTGCAAGACGCTTTTATAAGCTGATGCGCCGCCTTTCACAGATGGAAATTGCAGACGGGGCAAGGGACTACAGACTGATGAGCCGCCAGATGGTAAATTCCATTCTGGCAGTCGGCGAATACAACCGGTTTTCCAAGGGGATTTTTGCATGGGTCGGATTTGAAACAAAATGGCTGGAATTCGAAAATGTCGAACGTTCCGCGGGTGAGACAAAATGGGGGTTCTGGAAACTGGTGCGTTATTCCTTTGACGGGATTATTAATTTTTCGGATACACCCATTAAGCTGGCTTCCTACCTGGGGCTGTTTCTTACCATGCTTTCTTTTCTGGCGATTGCAGTGGAAGTAATCCGGGCACTGGTGTTCGGCGATCCGGTGGCGGGCTGGCCGTCTCTGGTCTGTATAATTACATTTATCGGTGGCATCCAGCTGTTCTGTATGGGAATCATGGGGCAGTATATCGCAAAAACCTATATGGAAGTCAAGCGCCGCCCGCATTATATTGTGAAAGAAAGCAATATTGACGGCGGTGGTAAACTTTTATATAATGAAAGGGTATAGACCGTCAGTTTGTGGAAAGGGGTATAAATGAGCAGACAAATGACAAAGACAAAAATAATATGTGCGGCTCTTGCAGGAATTCTGATTGCAGGAGTTCCGGCTGAAAATATGCAGACGTATGCGGCAACCGGCAATTTTGCCGCACAGCTAAAAGCGGAGGGATTTCCGGACAGTTATGTCGGTCCGCTGGAAGAACTTCATGAAAAATATCCGGACTGGAAGTTTGAGGCCGTGGATACGGGGCTGGAGTGGGCAGGCGTCATAGAGCAGGAGAGTAAAATCGGGCTGAACCTTGTTCCCAAAAGCTCGGATGATTCAATGAAATCCACAGCGCCGGGGGCATATGACTGGTTCACTAATACATGGACTGTTTTTGACAGCTCCTCATGGGTGGGGGCAAATTCAAACTACATTGCGTATTATATGGATCCGAGAAATTTCCTGTCAGAAACGGATATTTTCCAGTTTGAAGATTTAAGCTATAATAAAGGACATACCAGGGAAGGGGTATGCGCGATTTTAAAGGGTACCTTTATGGCGGATGATGTCGTGGATACTGATAAGAGAGTATTAAATTATGCGGATGCATTTATGAGTATCGGAAAAAAGAATGGTGTCAGTCCTTATCACCTGGCATCGCGTGTACGGCAGGAACAGGGGCTGAAGGGCACAAGCTCGTTAATTTCCGGCAATTACAAAGGATATGAGGGATATTTTAATTACTTCAATGTAAATGCAGCAGGCAAAACCAGCACGCTGGCAATCCAAAAAGGGCTGGACTATGCCAGAAATTCCGGCTGGGATACCAGATACAAGTCCCTTGAGGGCGGTTCCAGGCTGCTTGCAAAAAATTACATCGCTGTCGGGCAGAATACATTGTATTTTCAGAAGTTTAATGTGGTAAACTTAAAAAAACTCTATGACCACCAGTATATGCAGAATGTGGCGGCCGCAGCGAATGAAGGCAGAAAGCTCGGGCAGGGATACACAGACAAAAAACAGGCGTTTGTTTTCCGGATTCCGGTTTACAAATCCATGCCGGAGCACAAAACGGTTTTTAACGCAAAAGGAAATCCGAACAACTATTTAAAAACGCTGGAGGCTGGTAAGCAGACCTTAAGTCCCGCATTCCGTGGTTCCCAGACCAGTTATACCATTACGGTTCCGGTAAATACCACAAGCATAAAGATTACGGCACTCCCTGTTGCCGCTACTTCGGTAGTGACAGGTACCGGAACCAAAAAACTCCAGACAGGAACCACCACGCTTAAGGTTACCTGCAAATCCGGAAGCGGTGTGGCAAAGACTTATCTGATTAAGGTACAGAAAAAGGCGGACAAGACACCGTCAGGAATTCCGGAATCCGACAAATATACGATTTCGGGGAATGAAATCACAGGCGTTGCGCCGGGAATGACGGCTTCGGCATTTTTAAGCGGTCTGAAAGCAAAAAACATGACCATGAAGCTTGTGAATGCAGCCGGAAAAGAAAACAAAGGCACTGTGGGAACAGGAAATGTCCTGGAGCTTTACGACAAGAGCAATAAGAAAAAGAAACTGTCGTCCTATACCATTATCATATACGGGGATGTAAACTCTGACGGCATAATCAGTGGCCGGGATCTGCAGGCGCTGAGTGCACATTTAACGGGGGAGGCACCGCTGTCGGGCTGTTACCTGAAAGCGGGAGATGCAGACCGCCAAAATGACGGCATTACGGTGCTGGATTTGGTATATCTGAACCGGTATCTTACAGAAGGTGCAATAATCCGGCAGCAGTAAGCCGGGGTAAACTGTTTATTTTGCAAAGCAGGAGAAAAACGTGAAGAAGAAAAATATATTAAAGTACAACCGGCTGCTGGCAGCAGTACTGGTACTGGTATTTATGCTTGGCAGCCTGCTGGTTTTGGATACGGATGTGTATGCCCAGAATCTGCTGATTCAGCTGAGCAGAAACAGCGTAAAGGAAGGGGATGAACTGACGGTTTCCGTCATGGTACCGGCAGGAGCGTCCGTAAACGTGAGTTTAAACTATGACCCGGAGATATTTTCCTACCGCTCTTCAGAAGGAACCGTGGATGAAAAAAAAGGAACCGTAAGCGCTGATATCAGTGCAGGTGCATCAAGGGCCACATTTGATGTCACGTTCCAGGCCATTGCGGCAGGAAGGGGCAGCTTTGCGGTATCCTCCAGCGATTCTGCAAACATCAGGGGCGCAAGCGTAGTGGTACCCGTAGAAGAAAATCCTGATGCTGTCATCATCCAAACGCCGTCGGATGAAAACGCAGGGGACAGCGAAGTGGACAATACGCAAAAAGAGGGAGACGGGCAGCCGGAGAAGCAAACATGGTATGAACTGGATGGCGAAAAACTTTACCCGTCCATGCAGATTCCGGCTTCGGATATACCGGAAGGATTTACAGAGGATAAGATTACGCTCTGGGGCAGGGAATATCCATGCCTGTGCAGGGAAAATTCGGCAGATACTGCGCTGGTTTACCTGGTGGATGAAAACCACAGCAACGGAGCGTTTTATATGATAGCAAAGGACCGGCCGGAGGAAGTGTTTTTTGTCTGTCTGGATTACCATGCTTACAAAAGTATGAAGGAGTCTGCAAAGCAGGATTTGGCCACAGCAGGCGGTGAAAAAGATAAAAAAGAAGACATGGATGCTTTAAAGAGCCAGAACAGGCTGCTCCTGTATGCATTCATTGTGGTGGTTCTGATTCTGTTAATCGTGATTGTTGTGCTGATGACAGCGCGCAGACAGCCGGAGGAAGAGCCGGCAGGAAGACCGGTGAAAAAGCCGGTGCCAAAGCCAGTGCAAAAACCAGTATCAAAACCTGCTGCGGGTCCGGCATCAAAACCGGAGAAAAAGCCGGAAAAGGCAAAAACACAAAAACAGGAAAAGAAAAAAACAGGATTCTGGGATGCCATGTTTGCAGGAATTAATGATGACATTGCATTTGATGACTTTGATGACGAAAAGCCGGAACCGGAAACTGTCAAAAAAGAATCTGTCAAAAGGGGAACAGAAAAAAAAGAAAGAACAGAAAAACCAGAGAAAAAAACGGAAACCAGAAAAACCGGAAATCCGGGCGAAAAAAAGAAAACAGATGAAGATATAGAATTTATTGATTTATAGTCCGTAATGCAGGAACAAACATAACAGGAGGCACATAAAATTGAAATCATATACTGACCAGGCGAAAAAGGCATTAAATTATGCAAACCGTCTGTCCAAATCCAGCGGCTGCGGATATGTTGGAACAGAACATATTCTTGCAGGACTGCTGAAAGAGGGAAAAGGTGTTGCAGCAGAGGTGCTTGCTGCAAATAACATTGAGCTTGGGCATTTGCAGCAGCTTATAGACGAGCTGGTGGCAATCGGGGATGAAGTTGTGGTTGCAGACCGTGACGGATATTCCCCGCGTACGCAGATGGTGCTGGATCGTGCCGCAGAGATGGCAGAACGTTTTGCGTGTGAGGAAACCGGAACAGAGCATCTGCTGCTTGCTATCGTAAAAGAGGGTGACTGCGCAGCGTCACGGCTTTTAAACACCATGGGCGCCAACCCGCAGAAACTGTTTGTGGATATTCTTGCGGCAATGGGTGAGGATCCGGCGCAGTACAGGGAAGAAATCCAGCGGGGAAGGCTGGAGGGCAGTTCATCGGCAACCCCTACCCTGGACCAGTTTTCCAGGGATCTGACCGGGGCGGCAAAAGCAGGACTGCTGGATCCGGTTATTGGCAGGTCGGAAGAAACCACACGTGTAATCCAGATTCTCTGCAGGCGGGGCAAAAATAACCCGTGCCTGATCGGGGAACCCGGGGTCGGAAAAACCGCGATTGTGGAGGGAATTGCGCAATGTCTTGCCAACGGTACCGTTCCGGATATTGTGGCCGGAAAAAGAGTCGTATCCCTTGATATGTCCGGCCTTGTCGCAAAATCCAAGTACCGCGGTGAATTTGAAGAAAGAATCAAGAGAGTGATAAATGAAGTCGCAGCGGCCAAGGATGTACTGCTGTTTATTGATGAACTGCATACCATAATCGGTGCAGGCGGGGCGGAGGGTGCACTTGATGCGTCCAATATTTTAAAGCCCGCGCTGGCGAGGGGGGAAGTGCAGGTAATTGGTGCCACGACCATTGAGGAATACCGCAAATACATCGAAAAGGACGCTGCGCTGGAGCGCCGTTTC
Source organism: uncultured Lachnobacterium sp. (assembly GCA_964398745.1). Taxonomy (GTDB): domain Bacteria; phylum Bacillota; class Clostridia; order Lachnospirales; family Lachnospiraceae; genus Roseburia. The sequence goes on along the minus strand of CAYNOE010000096.1, from coordinate 3,519 downwards.
CAGCCCGTACAGGTATCCGAGCCGACAGAGGAGGAGACCGTTGAAATTTTAAAAGGGCTGCGGAATATCTATGAAAGACACCACAGGGTAGAGATTACGGATGAAGGCGTAAACGCGGCAGTATACTTGTCCAGCCGTTATATAAATGACCGGTTTCTGCCGGACAAGGCAATCGACCTGATGGATGAGGCAGCTGCAAAGGTGCGGCTTCATATGGTGCATGGCTCCGGAAAAATTGCAGAAATGAAGCAGGAAATGAAACAGCTTAATATACAGATTGAAGATGCGCTTAAAGAAGGCGACATTGAGCAGGCACGTTTCCTGAAAGAAGAAAAAGAAAAGATAAACACAAAATGGGAAAAACTTACCAAAAAAAACCAGCGTGTTTCCAAAACCAGCCGGACGGTTGTCGGGGAAAACGAGATAGCCGATGTGGTTGCGGAATGGACAAAAATTCCGGTCAGCAGGCTTACGGAAAATGAAGCAGGACGTCTGGGAAGGCTGGAGGATGAGCTGCACAAACGTGTAATCGGGCAGGAGGAGGCAGTGTCTGCAGTGGCACGGGCAGTAAGAAGAGGACGTGTCGGTTTAAAAGATCCGGGACGGCCGATTGGTTCTTTTCTGTTTCTGGGTCCGACCGGCGTTGGAAAAACAGAAGTATCCAAAGCACTGGCGGAAGCTGTATTTGGAAACGAGGATGCCATGATACGGGTGGACATGTCCGAATACATGGAAAAGCACAGCGTATCCAAGATGATTGGTTCGCCGCCTGGATATGTGGGTCATGAGGAAGGCGGGCAGCTTTCCGAAAAAGTCCGCAGAAATCCGTATTCCGTCATTTTATTTGACGAAATTGAAAAAGCTCATCCGGACGTGTTTAATATTTTACTGCAGGTACTTGATGACGGACATATCACGGATGCACAGGGGCGTAAAGCAGATTTTAAAAATACAATAATAATCATGACAAGCAATGCCGGGGCGCAGTCTATCGTAGAACCAAAAAAACTGGGATTCGGGGCGCAGGAGGATGAAAGCAGGGATTATGAGCGGATGAAAAGCAGCGTCATGGAAGAAGTGAAGCACATTTTCAAGCCGGAGTTTTTAAACCGCATTGACGAAACCATTGTCTTTAGGGTATTGAGCAAAGCGGATATGAAGCAGATTGTCACGCTGATGGTAAAAGAACTGCAGGAACGCTGCAAAAGCCAGCTCCAGATTGAGCTTGTGGTAAGGGATGCGGCAAAGAACCTGATTGTGGATATGGCGTATGACAAAAAATATGGAGCACGGCCGCTCCGCAGGAAAATTCAGGATGAAATCGAGGATCGTCTTGCAGAAGCGATAATTAAAGGGGAAATAAACGCCGGTTCCTGTGCTGTAATTACTACAAAGAACAAGGAAATTATTGTATCAAAAGAAGATTCATGATATAATAAATATAAGTGGATTCAGGCATACAATCAAAAAATCAACAAAAATACAGGAGGATAAATCATGGCTGCAATCACCGAATTGATTCGTACAGAGGGAAACGAAACCATCAGTTTCGGGGACTATACTCTGGCGGCTAAAGCAAAACTGGATAATTATGAATTTCACGGGGATATCTATAAGGTAAAAACCTTTAAGGAAATCACCAAATTAGAACGGAACGGACTGTTTGTATATGAGTCCGTACCGGGAACGGCAGTAACCGGATTCAGTCAGGACGGGGATGCGGTTTCCTTTACAGTGGAAGGTCCGGAAGATGCGCAGATTACATTGGAGCTTGCGGAAGAAACCGAATACGAAATTACCATTGCAGGTAAATCTGCAGGCACCATGAAGACAAATCTCGGCGGTAAGCTGAGTTTAAGCGTTGAACTGGAAGGTGCAGATACCGTGGAAATAAAGGTGGAAAAGAGATAATCTATGGCAAAAACAAGAACAAGCGCGTTCTTTTGCCAGAACTGCGGATACGAATCAGCCAAATGGATGGGACAGTGTCCGGGATGTAAAGAGTGGAACAGTTTTGTTGAAGAGCTGGTGGACCGGAAATCGCTTAGTAATTCCGGTAAATTAAAGCCGGTGTCTGATGCAAAGCCCGTTCCACTTTCTGCAATCCATGCACAGGATGAAGAACGTATCAGTACATGCATGCCGGAACTGGACCGTGTGCTTGGCGGCGGAATCGTAAAGGGCTCCCTGGTTTTGATAGGCGGGGATCCCGGAATCGGCAAATCTACGCTGCTGCTGCAAGTGTGCAGGAATCTGTCTGGGAAAGGCAGTTCCATTTTATATGTATCAGGTGAGGAATCCCTGCAGCAGATTAAACTGCGCGCTGACCGGATTGGTTCGTTTACCGACAGTCTGACACTGTTGTGCGAAACAAACCTGGATACCATCCGGGAAGTAATTGAGCGGACAAAGCCGGATATTGTCATGATAGACAGTATACAGACTATGTACCATGACAGCATTGCATCGGCGCCGGGGAGTGTGTCGCAGGTGAGGGAGGCAACCGGAATCCTTATGCAGATTGCAAAAGGCATGGGAATTTCCATATTCATTGTCGGGCACGTCACCAAGGAAGGTGTTGTTGCGGGACCGCGCGTGCTGGAACATATGGTGGATACGGTGCTTTATTTTGAAGGCGACCGGCACGAAAGCTACCGTGTTTTACGCGGTGTAAAAAACCGCTTTGGTTCCACCAATGAAATCGGTGTTTTTGAAATGCGTTCCGAAGGACTCATTGAAGTGGAAAATGCCTCGGAATACATGTTAAGCGGGAAACCTAAAAACGCTTCAGGTTCTGTAGTGGCATGTTCCGTTGAGGGAACCAGACCGGTACTTGTGGAAGTGCAGGCGCTGGTCTGCCACAGCTATTTCAATAATCCGCGCCGTACTGCCACCGGAACGGACTTTAACCGTGTAAATCTGCTGATGGCGGTTCTGGAGAAGCGTCTTGGAATGCAGCTTTCCGACTGTGATGCCTATGTGAACATTGCAGGCGGGATTCGCATGAACGAACCGGCAATTGACCTTGGGATTGTTCTTGCAGTTATATCCAGTAAGCTGGATTTGACCATTGATGAACATATTATATGTTTCGGGGAAGTCGGGTTAAGCGGGGAAGTGCGCGGTGTCAGTATGGCGGAGCAGCGTATCCAGGAAGCTGCAAAGCTTGGATTCGCAACCTGTATCCTGCCCGGAGTATGCAAAAATGCAGTCCATAATATAGAAGGAATCCGTCTGATTGGTGTGTCGAATGTGAAAGAAGCGCTGCAGGCGGTCCAGCAAAAGATGTAATTGCATCAAAAAACAGATAATTCAGACAATTTATGCAAAACCACCCAATTGATTTACTTTGGAAAAATGTCGAAATAATGGTTGACATTACAGCAGGTGCATGATATTATAACAAAGCTGACTTTTGTTACATAACTATAAAATAAAAAAGTAAAAAAAACAGTTGACAAATCATTCGGCTTTTGTTAAAATGAAAAAGCTGTTGTAGCAAAACAGCAGATGAACGTT
>CAYNOE010000095.1:0-10673 GCA_964398745.1 uncultured Lachnobacterium sp. | reverse complement strand
TCCCTTATCCTACACATTAAAACAGCTTCCCCCCACAAACTCCCGCACAAGGGAACTCTGCATAATACCCTCGGTCGGCAGCGGCAGGAAATAATCGAGGAATTTTAAAAGACGCTTTGCTTCCGTATACTCGGCGCAGTCCCTTGGAATCTGGAACAGAAGCGGCTCTGCGTATACCTTTAATACTGCAATCTCATAAAGAAGGGCAGAGTTAAACATCACGTCCGCGCTGTCCTGAAACGGGAAAATATATTTTTCCTCCCCGCGGCGGACCGAATGCCACATGGCAATGGTTTCCCTTGCCGATGTTCCGCGCGTTCTGGAATCCCTTACAATACGCCTTAAAAGCCTGCAGTCCGAAGTCGGAAGCGGGTTATGCTCGTCAATGTTTAACTGCGTAAGCGCAGAAATATAAACTTTAAATTTACTTTCCTCGGGCAGGGAATAGGACAGCCTGTCATTCAGCCCGTGGATTCCCTCAATTACCAGAATATCATCGCTTCCAAGCTTTAATTTTTTTCCACGGTATTCCCTCTTGCCCGTCTTAAAATTAAAGGACGGCATTTCGACTTCTTCCCCTGCAAGAAGCTTTGTCATATCCGAATTAAAAAGCTCTATATCCAGCGCTTCCAGACATTCAAAATCATAGTTCCCGTTTTCATCCTTAGGACAATTTTCCCGGTCTGCATAATAATTGTCCAGTCCGATTGGATGCGGAGTCAGGCCCTTGGAAAGAAGCTGGATGGAAAGACGGTTGGAAAACGTGGTCTTTCCGGAGGAGGACGGTCCTGCAATCATGACAAACTTGACTCCAGTCTCCGCAATTTTTGCGGCAAGTGCGCCGATTCTCTCCTCCATCAGCGCTTCCTGCAAAAGAATGATCTGCTCGCCCCTGCCTGCAGCAATCGCATCATTTAAGGCACCGATCGTTCCGACCCCCAGCATCCGGCTCCAGCGGCGTGAATCCCGCAGCGTATGGAACAGTTTGTTGGAAGTATTTAACGGCTCAATTTCATCGCCTGCATGATTGGGCAGAAGAAGCACAAACCCATCCTCATAGGCTTCCAGGTCGAACATGCCAAGACAGCCGGTGGAAGGCACCATATACCCGTAAAAATAATCTTCCATTCCGTCAATGGAATAAATGTTGACGCGGGAACTTCTTCTGTAATGCAGCAGGCGTTCCTTGTCCTTCATTCCTTTTTCCCGGAACATCTCCTCCGCCTCGGTTGTTTTATAACTCTTTTTCTCAATTGGAATATCCGCCTGTACCAGACGCCCCATTTCTTTTTTAATTGCGGAAATTGCCTCTTCATCCGTTTTGCGGCCCTTCAGCTCGCAGTAGTAGTTTCCTGCGAGTGAATAATACACCCGTACCTTGATTTCATCATTCCAGAGATTTTCCACGGCTTTCTGCATTAAAAGCGTGACACTCCTTCTGTATGTACGCCTTCCGTCATGGCTTTCCATGGTAAGAAATGAAATGGCGGCCGGTTTTGTGACCGGTTTAAAAAGTTCCCTTAACTTTCCGTCCACCTTCGCAAGCACAATGGTATGCCTGTAATATTTCTGGTACTTCTGTGCCAGTTCCTGCAGCGTGACACCTTCCGGAACTAAAACCGTTTCTGATTCGTTCTGTTTCAAATTAATTGTTAATTCATATTCCTGCATTTTCCGCCCCCATAATGGTATATGCTGATTCGTTATAATGAAGTTCAGTCTGGATTTCCAGAATCCGCTGGTCGATTGCGGCTGACGGAGCCTGTGACATAAGCTTCCCCAATATCCCGGTAAGCTGTATGTGCTGCCTGACCAGATACCTGCGGAGTACCGGATTGCCGTTTCGCAAAAGAAGCGGCCCGTAAATATCATATGCCGCTTTCGTTTCGCTGTTCATCCGCATCTGGATATCACCGGATTCATCCCTTACAGCTTTCATCACCGAATAATATTTTCCATCTTCACATACCATATCTTCATCTGTAATTTTATACTGTTGTTCCCGTAAAAATTCGCGTACCTTACGGATATCGGACTGCGGCTGCAGAATCAGCTCGGATGCCGATGCACAGACCTGCCCCCCATCCTGTAATATATGTAAGGTAAGCCCGCCTCCCATTCCCGCAATCACGATGGAATCCGCTTCCCCTGCATCCAGCACCGCAACACCGTCTGAAAGTCTGGTCTCTATGTAATCCTCCAGATGCGCGGCTTTTATGTTTTCTGCTGCACGCGCAAGCGGTCCTTTGTTGATATCCATGGCAATCGCCGCTTTTATCTTTTGTTCCTGGATCAGTGCAATCGGAATATACCCGTGGTCAGTTCCGACATCGGCAAGAACCCCGCCTGAACTTACCATAGCCGCAACAGCCTGCATCCTTTTTGATAATTTCAACATTTTATTTTACTCTAAATAATCCTTAAGCTTCCTGCTTCTGCTCGGATGACGAAGCTTACGGAGGGCTTTCGCCTCAATCTGGCGGATACGCTCCCTTGTAACGTTAAACTCCTTGCCGACCTCTTCCAGTGTCCTTGCACGTCCGTCCTCCAGTCCGAAACGGAGGGTAAGCACCTTCTGTTCACGCTCGGTCAGTGTCCCAAGCACTTCCTCAAGCTGCTCCTTTAAAAGGGTAAATGCTGCCGCATCCGCAGGCACAGGCACGTTATCATCCTTGATAAAATCGCCAAGATGGGAATCCTCTTCCTCACCGATTGGCGTCTCAAGGGATACCGGTTCCTGGGAGATCTTGAGGATTTCACGCACACGGTCTACCGGCATGTTCATTTCCTCTGCAATCTCCTCCGGGGAAGGCTCCCTGCCAAGCTCCTGTAACAGCTGGCGGCTGACACGGATTAATTTATTGATTGTTTCCACCATATGCACCGGAATACGGATGGTTCTCGCCTGGTCGGCAATCGCCCTTGTGATTGCCTGGCGGATCCACCATGTGGCATAAGTGGAAAACTTATATCCTTTGCGGTAATCAAATTTTTCGACTGCCTTAATCAGCCCGAGGTTTCCCTCCTGGATTAAATCCAGGAACAGCATTCCGCGTCCCACATAACGTTTGGCGATGCTGACAACGAGACGCAGGTTTGCCTCTGCAAGACGTTTTTTGGCATCTGAACCGTGGTCAACCGCAAGCTGCAGCTCCTTAATTTCCCCACGGATTTCTTCTTTTTCCTTTTCATCCCCGCTGTCCTCAATCCGCTGTTTTAAAAGCTGGATTTTTTCGCCCGCAACATTCCCGTCTTCCATGGTCTGTGCAAGGTCAATTTCCTCTTCCGCAGACAAAAGCGGAACTTTTCCGATTTCCTTTAAATACATACGGACTGGATCTTCTACGTTGATGCCATCCGGAATGGAAAGGTCAAGTGTTTCAACCTCTACATCATCATCGTCGTCCAGAATGATATCATCATCATCGTCGTCATCGCTGATCCGGAGCACATCAATATTGTTATGCTCTAAAATATCCAGAACTTCTTCCATTTTTTCGGCATCCAGGTTCATATCCCGGAAAAAATCGCTGATTTCCTGGTATTCCAGAATATTGCGTTTCTTTTTACCGATTTCGAGAAGCTCTTTCATCTTCTCTTTAAACTTTGCCTTCATTTCTTCCTTCGCTGCCGCTTCCACTGCTGCCTTCTCTTCTTTTTTCTTTGCCATGTCGCTTCGTCCTCTCAGGTTACTTTCTATTTTGTCCTTAATCAATGGAAATATGCAATTTTTCCAGCTTCTCAAGCGCCCGCCTGTCCTCCACAATCTGCATCATGGCATTTAAATCCGCCGGGGATGTATTTTTTGTTTTAGCGTCAATGCTGTTTTTCTTGATGCGGATAATGGTTTCCTTCAGTGCTTTTTCCATGTCGCTTTTGGTTTCCACTTCATGGATTCTGGCATTAAACAACCCTGCAATCTCTTTCTGCTCCTCCTCCCCCGGAAAAAGGCTTATTATTTTCGCAGGATTAACCTTCTTTTCCTGCGTATACTGTGAAAAAACCTCCTGTGCCACCCTGTGGTACAAATCCTCCGTAAAATCGTCTGCCGTAATATATTCCTGTATGGCGGAAAAAAGTCCGGTATCCTCAATCAGCCACGTCAAAAGCAGTTTCTGCGACTGCTTCATTCCATCTTCTTTTTTGTTTTTCTGACTGATACCGCTTTTTAACGGGGTACGTTCTTTCACAAAACTTCCCTTTACTGCAAGGTTATTTACAAGCTTTCTTAAATTGTCAAAACCCATCTGGTATTTATCTGCTACTGCCTCTATGTAATTATTGCGCTCCAGTTCTTCCGGAAAGCCAAGAAGCCTTTGGGCAATTTCATTATAAAATGCAGTTTTGGACTCCGGATCATTCATATCATAATTCTGCTCCAGTATCCGGATTTCAAACAGAAAACTGTTTTCCGCATTGTCAATCCGTTTCTGGTATTCCTCCGCGCCAAGCGCCCCTATAAATTCATCCGGATCCTTATATGGCTGCATATTAATAATCTTTGTAATAATTCCGACTTCCTTTAAAATCGGGATTGCGCGAAGCGCCGCCCTGACACCCGCGCCATCACTGTCGTAAGTAAGGTATACTTCTTTCGTATAACGCTTTAGAAGGTTTGCATGTCCACTCGTCAGTGACGTCCCAAGCGATGCAACCGCGTTATCAAAACCAGCCTGGTGCAATGCAATCACATCCATATATCCCTCGCAAAGTAAAAGCTGGGGCTTTTTTGTACACCTGGCAAGATTTAATCCGTAAAGGTTACGGCTTTTGTCAAATATTTTTGTTTCCGGTGAATTCAGGTATTTCGGCTCTCCCTCTCCCATCACGCGCCCGCCGAATCCGATTACGCGGTTATGTACATCCATAATCGGAAACATGGCGCGGTTCCAGAATTTATCGTGTCCGCCCCGCACCTCGTCTATCGAAACAAGTCCGGTTTCCTTTAAAACGGAATCCTCATAGCCCTTTTTTTTCAGGTAACGGTATAAGTCATCACTGTACTGGTCGGAGTATCCAAGCCCGAATTTCTGCATGGTTTCGGGAGTCAGCTTTCTTCCGGTAAAATAATCATATGCACGTTTGCCGCGCGGACTGCGGAGCAGGGTGTAAAAATATTTTGCAGCCTCCTTTTGAATGCCCAGAAGCAGGGTACGCCTGTCCGCTTCCTTCTTCTGTGCCGCACTCATTTCCTGCCGGGGAAGCTCGATTCCCACGCGATCCGCCAGTACCTGCATGGCTTCACCGAATGTATAATTTTCGTACTGCATCAAAAAGGTAAATACGTTTCCGCCTGCCCCGCAGCCGAAGCAGTAATACATCTGTTTATTGCCGGACACGGAAAAAGAGGCAGTTTTTTCGTTATGGAACGGGCAAAGCCCGAAATAGGTACTGCCCTTTTTTTTAAGGCGCACATAGGTGCCTATGATGTCTACGATGTCATTTCTGGAACGGACTTCTTCTATCAGTTCATCAGAATAAAAGGGCATTGCCTGCTTTCTCCTTTCGTATGTTTTTAAAGCTCTGTCTGCCAGGCTTTCGGCATGAAATGCTCCTTGAATTTGGTAATAGCGTACTGGTCGGTCATGCCGGAAATATAGTCGCAGACCACACGCCCTTTATCCTCCCCTTCACGGATCATGGCAAGCATATGTTCCGGAAGTTCCTCTGTGTGTTCTTTGTAAAAAACATACATCTGCTCAAGCATTGCCTTTGCCTTTACTTCCTCGCCCTTGGCAACCGGATTTGTATATACATTCTTAAACATAAAGCGGCGAAGCTCTCGCAGCGCCTGCAGGGTTTCATCGGACATTATGATGTCATCATGCCCCATACTGTTTATTACGATATCATGAATGAGACGGTTTAATCTTGTCCTGGTATCAGAGCCAAGTTCGTTGCGCAGTGCAAGGGGAATATCCTCCTCGCACAAAATCCGGGCGCGGATTGCATCATCAATATCGGAATTGATATATGCAATCTTGTCGGAAAAACGGACAATCTTTCCCTCCAGCGTATGGGGCATAAGACTGGTCTGGTGGTTTAAAATACCATCCCGTACCTCCCATGTAAGGTTTAAGCCTTCCCCGTCTTTTTCCAGTTTTTCCACAATACGCACGCTCTGCTCATTGTGCTTAAAACCGCCCTCGTAAATCTGGTTTAAAATGTATTCGCCAGCATGACCAAACGGCGTATGCCCCAGATCATGCCCGAGCGCAATTGCTTCCACAAGGTCTTCATTCAGCCTGAGCGCCTTGGCAATGGTACGGGCATTCTGCGACACCTCAAGGGTGTGCGTCATCCGTGTCCTGTAATGGTCACCCAGCGGTGTCAAAAACACCTGCGTTTTGCTTTTCAGGCGGCGGAAAGACTTGCTGTGAAGAATCCTGTCCCTGTCCCTCTGGAACACCGGACGGATATCGCACTGCGGTTCTTCCCTGTCCCTTCCTTTTGACTGGATGCTTAAACAGGCAAAAGGACTTAAATTTTCCTTTTCCATTGTTTCAATCTGTTCCCGAATTGTCATATATGCCCCCTATTATTAATATTCGACGAAACCGGCAGATTTCCTTTTTTTATTTACAAAAAATTTTAACTATTCAGAACCCCCTGAAATAAGATAAACAAAATCGTCATGCCTGCATTTTTATGTTTCCACGGGCGGCACTCATCACGGATAACGCGGCCTGCTCTGCAACATCCGTCACTTCATGGCATTTTCTCCACTGCTGCAATTCATCTTCCACAGAACCCTGTTTTTTCTGAACGACATAGCTGTTTAAATGGCTGCAGTATGACATCAGTCCGTTAAAATCAGTCATATGCATCAGAAGGTTCTTTCCATATGCCTGCTGCTCAAGTCCCGCAATGGCAATCACCTCCATGCACATATGCAGCTCGCCCGTCACATCAGATGCTTCCATCAGAAGGTCGGGACGCGCTTTTTTTGCTTTCAGGAAATAATCTTTTGCTCCTTCAAAATCGCCGTTTGCAAAATATCCGGCAAGGTTTTTTTTGACCTCCGAAACTTCTGCCTTTTCCCCAAGCATTCCGACCATGCATTCGCATACCCTGTACCTGTTATGCTTAATCCAGACATACTGCAGGAATTCGGAAATAAAACCAAATATCCGGCGGTGATAGGAGTCCTCCTCGCTGACCTTTACCCGCTTTTGTACTTCAAATAAAATTGAAAAAAGCCACCTGCAGTAAGCATCATATATCTTTCTGCCGCAGATTAACATATTTCCGAAATAAGTGTGTTTTTCCTGCACAAGCTGCTCATAGGTTTTATAGTATTCAGGATATTTTTCTTTCAGGACATTTGCAGTTTCTTCCAGATAAAGCCTTTTGTGGTGAAATCCAAACCCCTCGTAATAGGAAAAATTAAGCTGCAGGGTTTTGGTTGTAATAATATCATAATTCTTAAGCAGCGCATGAATTTCTTTTCCGGTAAACATACAGCCTTTTTCATTCAGCAGATATCTCCGGTAATGACAGCAGCCGATAACGTCTGCGTCTGAGTTTTTCCATGCCCAGTAAATTCCTGTCAGCTCGCTGAAATAACAGTTCTGGTCTGAAATGTTTTCCCCGCTGTCATCGCCGGTATACGAAAGAAGTTCCTTATCTTTTTCCCTGTCTTCCCTTTTTTCAAGCCACGGTTTCCTTCCCACATGCAGCGGCACATACATGGAATCATAAGGAACGGGAAACGGTTTATGTGTCATGACATAGATTGCTGTTTTCATTTGTCACTCCTTTTTCTTTTTCACACGGCGTCTTCTTTTTCTCCTGCGGGGTTTCTGTCCGTTTGCCCTGCGGAATTCCTGTATGGTATCCCAGATTTTTGTGTAATCCCGCTCGAACAGTTCCTGCGAAAGCTGTGCGGCGAGATTTTCTTTTGGAACGGTTTCCACAATTTTATCCGCCACAAACCTTTTGCTTTTATTTTTGTAGGCATACATCCGGTTCAGTTCCTGAATATGGGCAAGTTCCGGCCTCCAGAGAATTTCTATCTTATGTCCCCAGTCCAGTTTCGGATTCTTCTGAGGTCTGCGCAGAAAATAAAAATCAACCTTTTCCGCTTCCTGTTCCACGGTGATGATACCCCACCAGTCCGGCACATGTTCCTCAATATGCCCCGCATGGCTGGTGCCCGCCACAATGATATTATAATCATAATAAAGGTCGTAATCCTCTACCTGCCTGGCCAGTCTGGCATAGGAATCCGCGTCACTTTTAATTTCTATTCCGCACAGCGCATCTTCCATAACCATAACAGCATCCGCCCTGGACTGCCCCATGACCTGTTCCTCCAGCAGGCGGATTTTCCCATAAGTGTTTTCCAGGAAATCAAACAGCGGTTCCCTGATATCCTTATCGTACAGCATTATTTTTCCCGTTTTGCATCAGCTTTGGACTGGAACTTTTCGTTAAAGACGATAAAACGCTCATGCTCTCCTTCTCCGATTAATCCCGCCTCATCATACGCTTTCACTGAAAACACCAGTGCCCTGCCATCCACTTTCACCAGTTCTGTTTCACAGGTCACTTTCATCCCCACCGGAGTTGCAGAAACATGCTTTACATTCAGCGCGGTTCCCACTGTCCCGCTTCCCTCTTCCAGCTCGCTTTGCACGCTTGTCCATGCAGTTTCCTCCATCAGCGCAATCATTGCCGGAGTCGCAAATACATTCAGTGCGCCGCTGCCCATCGTCTTTGCGGTATTTTCGTCTGTTACCATAAGCTCTTTTTTTCCTTTTATTCCTGTCTGCAGCATTTTTCCACCTCATTTAACCAGATTATTAAATTTTTAAGTCAGTTTCATCGTTTACAAAAAACAATAGTTATAGATAATCATAAATCATAACAGACAGGATTGTCAATACTCTGCCGTTTGTGGTATGATAATCCCATGAATATTTTAGAGTACGAAAACTACCATGAAAAAGTGGCGCACGGAAAGATGGTGTTCCCCTATAATACTTATTTATGTTCAATTCCGCTGGATTTTCCGCAGGTTCCGCTGCACTGGCACGATGAATTTGAGATTATTTACATAAAAAAAGGAATGGGGGCTGTCACCGTGGACTTTCATCTGCATAAAGTAAAAGCGCCTGCAATTGTTTTTATTCTGCCCGGCCAGCTTCATTCCATTGACCAGCTGGAAAATGCTTCCATGGAATATGAAAATATTATGTTTCATCCAAGCCTTTTACTTTCCAGACAGTCGGATGTGACCGCAACCGAATTTTTACAGCCGCTAATATCCGGAAAAATTACAGTCCCAACGATTTTCACTCCTGTTTATCCCTACTATGAGGACGTGGTTGCACCGATTGACGCCTGCGATGAAATCTGCAAAACAATGCCGCAGGGTTACGAGCTTTTTATCAAAAGCCAGCTGTTCCAGTTTTTCTTTATTTTAAGCAACCGCTGCCGGAATTTAAGCAGCAAGGAGAAAACAAAGAAAACCCTGGAAAAAATGAAGATTGTCCTTAAATATATCGAAAACAATTATATGAACAAAATCACGGTTGCCAAAATAGCTTCCTCAATTGATTTTTCAGAATCACATTTTACGCGGTATTTTAAAGAGATTATGGGAACTACTTTTGTAGATTATCTGAGGGATTACCGGCTTACTATGGCATCCAGGCTTCTTAAAACTTCCGAATCCTCGGTCCTTGACATTGCAGCAGAAACCGGATTTGATAATCTTTCTTATTTTAACCGTGCATTTAAGCGGAAATACCATATGACGCCAAGACAGTTCAGGCAGGAAAACCATAACGGCTAAAACCAAAAAGGAGTACAAAATTTATGAAAAAGCAAAAGAAAAAAACGGATATAAACCGTCTGGTTACATTATTAAATGAAACCTACGGAACTAACCTCAAATGCTATTTACACCATGAAACACCCTTCCAGCTTTTAATTGCCACCATGTTAAGCGCCCAGTGTACGGATGCAAGGGTAAATATTGTCACTGAGGATTTATTTAAAAAATACCCGACTGTCCAGAGCTTTGCAGATGCAGACATCAGGGAACTGGAAAAGGATATTTATTCCACCGGTTTTTACAAAAACAAGGCAAAAAATATTATTGCCTGCTCAAAAAAACTGCTGGAGCTTTATGACGGGGAAGTTCCATCCGAACTGGAAAAACTTACCGCCCTTGACGGCGTAGGCAGGAAAACCGCCAATGTCATCCGCGGGAATATCTTTAACGAGCCGAGCATCGTTGTGGATACCCATGTCAAACGTATTTCAAAAAAACTCGGTCTGACAGAAAGCGATGATCCGGTTGTCATTGAAAAGGAACTGATGGAAATACTGCCGAAAGAACAGTGGATTCTTTATAATATCCAGATTATCCAGCATGGCAGAACGATCTGCACCGCAAGAAACCCGAAGTGTATGGAGTGCCCGCTTGCGGAGGTATGTCCCTCATTTCCCAATATATAAAAGTTTTGACAACCGGTAAAAAAGGATACCAGCATCTGGTATCCTTTTAAAGTAGCGAGAGAGAGACTTGAACTCTCAACCTCCCGGGTATGAACCGGACGCTCTAGCCAGTTGAGCCATCTCGCCATATCTGTATAAAACTTAGAAAATCAATGGGACCTATAGGGCTCGAACCTATGACCCTCTGCTTGTAAGGCAGATGCTCT
>CAYNOE010000094.1:0-10691 GCA_964398745.1 uncultured Lachnobacterium sp. | reverse complement strand
AGTTTTCCTTCCCGGCTGTTAATCTTCACCCAGCAGTTTTCTTCTTCTCTTATTTTTAACTGACAGATAAAACGCTCCAATTCCCATAAAAAGAATGCTGATTAAAACTATATTATACGCAACTCCTATCCCAAGCGTCCTGCTTCCCATCTGGCTTAGGTCAAACCCGAACCAGCCGGTATCCGCCCCGTAATTTATGAAATTATACGGGGCAAGCATGGTTTCATTCCAGCGGGTGCCATTTTCCGCAAGCGCGACAATGAATCCCATATAAATATACGGGGGAAGCATGGCAAACAGCACATGCAGCCTGCTGGATTCATAATAATAATCAAAGACAAGAAAATCAATAATGGAAATCAGCGGCCCCACCAGATGGACGCAGAGACTTCCTGCCCCATTTTGCAGATAGGAACCTGTAAATCCTTCCGGATATGTCGGTGCCAGAAGAAACATATAAACCAGCATTGTCAGGGTAATGCTGATGGTCGCCATGTATTTGAACACATACCAGCCATTTGCCGGAGGCGAAGTTCTCCCTCCTTTTTTTAATGTTCTTATTTCGTGGCACATAAACCCAAAAAGCACCAGATCCATAAATATATTTGAAAGATTGGTAAAGAGCGTCAGGGAAACCAGCCCCTGAAATGACCTGCACATTCCATATACAGATACGGCAATTGCAATTGTTTTCACTGCAATGGATGCAGCTTCCCTTTTCGAGCGGTATTCCTGTACCGTAAGATACGTTTCGCTTCTCATATCTTTCCCCTTTTTGTACTTTATTTTATGCCGTAACTATTCGAGCCACCCTGGAATAGTTACAGTATGTCTATATGTTCTCCGCTTAATGCCTTGTTCATGCTGCGCACGGCACAGAATTTCCCGCACATGGAGCAGGTATCGTCATGCTCCGGCGCACGGTCTGCGCGGATGGATTTTGCCGTCTCTGCATCCATGGCACACGCCCACTGTGCATCCCAGTCCAGCGCACGGCGCGCATCCGCCATCGCATTGTCTGCATCCATGGCATGGCGAACTCCCTTTGCGATATCAGCCGCATGTGCGGCAATCTTGGATGCCATGATGCCCTGCTTTACATCTTCCACATTCGGAAGCGCCAGATGCTCCGCCGGCGTCACATAACAGAGGAAAGCCGCGCCGCTTGCCGCAGCAATTGCCCCGCCGATTGCAGATGTAATATGGTCATAGCCCGGCGCAATATCTGTAACAAGCGGTCCAAGAACATAAAACGGCGCACCCTGGCAGATACTCTGCTGGATTTTCATATTGGCAGCAATCTGGTCCATCGGCATATGCCCCGGTCCCTCGACCATGACCTGCACATCCTTTTCCCATGCGCGCTTTGTCAGTTCGCCAAGGCGTACCAGCTCTTCAATCTGGCACACATCCGATGCATCGGCAAGACAGCCCGGACGGCAGGCATCCCCAAGGGAAATCGTAACGTCATATTCACGGCAGATATCCAGTATTTCATCATAATATTCATAAAACGGGTTTTCCTCCCCGGTCATCGTCATCCACGCAAATACCAGTGAACCGCCGCGTGATACGATATTCATTTTACGCTTGTGCTTTCTGATCTGCTCGATGGTTTTTCTGGTGATTCCACAGTGAAGCGTGACAAAATCCACACCATCCTCCGCATGAAGCCGGATTACATCTATAAAATCCTTTGCTGTCAGGGTATCCAAGTCCCGCTGGTAATGGATTACGGAATCATAGACCGGAACCGTCCCAATCATCGCAGGACACTCCGAGGTCAGTTTCCTGCGAAATTCCGTGGTATCCCCATGTGAAGAAAGATCCATAATAGCGTCCGCCCCCATGCTGACCGCTGCCATGACCTTTTGCATTTCCACATCATAATCCTTACAGTCCCTTGACACTCCGAGGTTTACGTTTATCTTGGTTTTAAGCATGGAACCAATGCCCTTTGGATCAATGCATTTGTGGTTTTTATTTGCACAGACCGCCACTTTGCCGGATGCCACAAGGGGCATCAGTTCTTCAACTGTCATATATTCTTTTTCAGCAGCCTTTTTTAATTCCTCTGTAACAATCCCTTTGCGGGCTGCTTCCATCTGGGTTTTGTATTCTCTTGTTTTCTGCTCCATATTTTGTACCATGCTGCAGGCATTGACGCGCTTTTCAGCGGTACAAATAAAGATTGAAAAATCACCTGCAACCTTTTTCCTTTCTTTATTATTATTTTCGTAACTGTCCGGCAGTCACAACGAAACCGCATACATACGTTATGATTTATGTATATATGCGGTCTTTGGTCTTTTTCCCATCTCTTTTTATTATACGTCATCACGGCAAAGTGTCAAGGGATTTTTATTTCGCGCCTGCCAGTTCGTCCATCAGTTCCTGCACACTCACCAGCCCGGCGATCCTTCCCACGTTTGCACCGCAGAAAACCAGCCCGTTTTCCACATCCCCTTTTACCGCGTCCACAAGCGCTTTGGTAATACAGTACGGTACTTTGGCAGGATTGCATTTCGCAAGACACTGGTAGCATTTTTTTACACTTAATGCACCCTGCTCCGCTTTCTTTACAAAACTGTTGTAAAGCGCGCGTCCCGGCAGGCCCACAGGGCTGTTGATAATCCTTATGTCCTCTTCTTTTGCATTGATATATGCCTCTTTGTATGCGTCGGATGCATCGCACTCATATGTAGCGACAAAACGGCTTGCGACCTGTACACCCTCCGCCCCCAGCTCCAGTGCGTGCTCCACATCCCCGTGGTCATAAATTCCGCCGGCGGAAATAACCGGGATATGGCAGCTGTATTCTTCTTCATATTCCTTCTTCAAACTTATGATTTCGCGGATTTCAGCGTCCATGGCTGCCTGCGGGTCTTTCGTCTGTCCACCCTGTCCCGTATATCCGAACTCCTCAAGTTCTTTTTCATGAAAGCCCAGATGCCCGCCTGCCGCCGGTCCCTCCACCACGATAAAATCTGCAGTACGGTGGTACTTTTTTGCCCACTGGCGCAAAAGCAGCCTGCATGCCCTGACACTGGAAACGATCGGTGCAATTTTCGTGCTGCTGCCCTCCACAAGCTCCGGTAAATCCAGCGGAAGCCCCGCCCCGCAGATTACCACGTCCGCCCCTGCCGCGGCAGCTTCCCTGACATGTTCCCTGTAGTGCTTTAACGCCACCATGACATTGACTCCGATCAGTCCTTTGCACTTTCCATACTGGTCTGTCGCAATCTCCCTTGCACGCTTTATATGCCTGCGTATTGCCCGCAGGTTACAGCCCGGCTGATCCTGGTCAAAATTTTCCTCGTCATAGCCAATTTGCGCGGTAGAAATAATCCCAACGCCGCCTGCTGCTGCCACTGCGCCCGCAAGAGAGGAACGGCTGACGCCAACACCCATTCCGCCCTGTATAATCGGAAGGCTGGCGATTTTATCCCCAATTTTTAATTTTTGAATTGTGCGCTTAATTCGTTCCATTATTCCAGTCCTTTCTTTTTTCGTAACTATTCTGAACCTTTAATTAAATAAGTCAAATTCAGTTTATACCCAATTAGTAACAAAGTCAAGATGTAATCGTTTCTACCTCTTTTGTATATAGTTTTTAATACTACATACACTTTTTTGCCTTCCGGATATGGAATTGGAGAACCCATAATTCCCAAAGAGTACCAGAAACAGAGCCGAACTTCTCCTTGCAAATCTGAAACCGGGATGATATAGTAAATAGGAGAAAACGAATCAGATAAGGAGAAAAAAATGAGCGACGAATTTACAAACCATGAAAATGAAACGGATAATCCATACCAGCCGCACGATTACAGCGAGCCGCAGGATAATCCGGAGCAGGGACAGTCATACAGCCAGCAGCAGGACAATCCATACCAGCAGTCCTATGGCCAGCCGCAGGATAACCCCTACCAGGGACAGACATACGGCCGGCAGCAGAGTAATCCGTACCAGCAGTCCTATGGCCAGCCGCAGGGAAACAATTTCCAGCAGTATGGGAATAACCAGTATTACGGGCAGGCTCCGCAAAAAGGCGACAGCATAGGATTTGGAATTGCCTCCCTTGTGCTTGGCGTAATATCCATTTTTCTGTTTGCATGTTGTGTGAATTACATTATGGCAATTCTTGCAATCGTATTTGGTATTCTCCAGATTGTAAAGAATGAAAGCAAAGGCATGGCAATCGCCGGAATTATTACAGCGTCTATATCCATTATTCTTTCCACTATTCTCTGGATTGCTGCAGGAAATGCCCAGAAAAACGGAAACCTGCAGGATTTTCTGAACCGTTATTATAATGAAAACGGAAACGAATTTAATTTTGATCCGGATGATTATGATGACGATGAAGATTACGACGATTTGTACGACCGGCTCATGGATGAGCTTGAAAAAGACAGGGATGAATTATAATTAAACCAGAAAGGGGAGCTGCTTCAGAATATATCTGCGGCAGTCCCCTTTTTTGTTTTATCTCTTTCCGATTTCCATATCTTCTTTTACGAGAACACTGTGTTCCTTAATATAGGAAAACACTTCATCAATCCTTGTAAAGGCAAGCCCCACATAGGAATCTGCTGCCCCATAATATACTGCGATCCTGCCGCTTTGGGCATCCTCTATGGTCGCACACGGAAATGTTACATTCGGCACAAAGCCCCTTTCTTCATACCATTCCTCCGGCGTCAGAAGAAATGTTTCGCACCGGTACTTTACCACGGACGGGTTATTGATATCCAGAATCGCACCGCCGATACTGTACACATAACCGTTGCACGTTCCGCTCACCCCGTGGTAAAAAAGAAGCCAGCCCTCGGAAGTCTCAATCGGAGCCGCACCGCCCCCGATTTTTAAGCTTTCCCACCACTCTGAGCCTTTTCCCATTACATGGCGGTGTCTGCCCCAGTACATAAGGTCGGGACTTTCTGACAGGAAAATATCACCGAACGGTGTATGTCCGCTGTCGCTCGGCCGTGACAGCATCAGGTATTTTCCATTCACCTTACGCGGAAACAGAACTGCATTCCTGTTAAACGGAAGAAACGGATTTTCAATTCTGGTAAATGTCTTAAAATCCTTTGTCTTAGCCATGCCGATTGCCGCCCCGTAGAAATCCTGGCACCATATGATATAATAGGTGTCT
Source organism: uncultured Lachnobacterium sp. (assembly GCA_964398745.1). Taxonomy (GTDB): domain Bacteria; phylum Bacillota; class Clostridia; order Lachnospirales; family Lachnospiraceae; genus Roseburia. The sequence goes on along the minus strand of CAYNOE010000094.1, from coordinate 5,530 downwards.
TCCAGTTTTACCAGCCGCGGATCATATGCATAACGCGGCATAAATTCATTTCCATCTTCATCCACAAACCGTATTTTATCCTTTTCAAAATCCCAGTGAATGCCGTCTTTACTTCTTCCCAGGTAAATAAAGGAAATTCCGTTTGTCTGTTCGCCCCGGAAAACACCAATATAGGCTCCCTCGTATGGTATTACTGCACTGTTAAAAATACGTGCAACCCCATCAATGGGATTCCTTCCAATAATCGGGTTTTCCTTGTACCGCCACAATGGCAGGTTTGTCCTGTTTTCTGCCGGACGCTCCTGCCATGGCATATCCGCTGCATCGTTTCCAATAATTCTTACTTTACTCATATCTTCCTCCTGTTATTTATCGCTTCTCCTGTCAAGCATATAGGCAAATTTATCCCCTTCATCAAGCTGCCCTGACATCTGGCGGTACTTAAGCATTGTCAGAAATATGACCAACTCCGCCACGAACAAAAAGAATGTTCCCATCAGCACCAGTACTGCTGCAATCATGCCTGAAAAGAAACAGGTTAAAAGCAGCATTGCCGTAAATATGGATAAAACAGACAGCGGCTTTACTAACATTGCAACTGCTGCTTCCTCCAGCCGAAATTTTTCATTTACAAAAACAGCGTATCCGGCAATATACAGACACAGTGTCAGAAGCATCGAAAAAATCACCAGGCATGCAGGAATGATCCATGTACTTTTTGCATCCGCCGCAAAATACATACCGGCAAGATTTAAAAGCATAATGAAATTAACCGGTACAAACCGCTCCAGTCCCAGGGATTTTTTAAAATACCGCAGGAACGTAAGAACAATGCTGTCTGTAATATCCAGCCCGTCATACATCGCAGCTTTTCCAATCTGAAAAGCTGCGCATAATGACGGAATCATAAACAGCGAGCCTGATAAAAATATAATCCCAAAGCAGAGGATACTTGTAAAAAATACGATATGTACCGCCGATAAAATTTTGTAAAAAACCGATTTTTTTATCATGATTTTACTGCTCCCGCAAGACCGTAATAAATGTACTTCTGTAAAAACAAAAAGACAATTCCTATTGGTATAATTCCAAGTAAAATGGCTGCCGCCACGATTTCAAACGGTGTTGCCGTGTTTCCGAAAAACTTATACAGTGCAACGGTAAATGTCTGTACGTCTTTCCTCAGATAGAGGTTTGGAATATAGAAATCATTGTAGGTTCCGATTCCGTTTAAGATTAACAGGGTGGTGCATGCCGGCTTCATAAGCGGAAGCACGATTTTTCCATAAATACTGAAATAGCTTGCCCCGTCCAAAAGCGCTGCTTCATCCAGGTCTTTGGGAATTGATGATAAAATATTAAACATGATATAAATTCCCACAATCCCGACTCCTGAATAAAGCAGGATGACGCTCAGCCGTGTGCTGACCAGCCCCAGCTTATAAATAATCTGGAATACAACCGTCTGTGTCGTCACAACCGGAATAAACATGGTAAGTGTAAACAGTGTCATAATCAGTTTCTTTCCACGGAAGTCAAACCGGTGAAGCACATAGGAAACCATGGTTGTAAACAGTATCTGGATTGTCAGGGAAATACCAAGAATAATCACGGTATTTACCAATGCCTTTCCCAGATGCCCTACACGGATTGCATAGGCAAAATTGTAAAAATTAAACCAGTTTTTCGGAGCTTCCAAAACCCCCGTGGAAGAATATTCAGCTCCTGTCTTAAATGCCATAAAGACCAGCGGAACCAGTGGCACCAGAACAAAAATACAGGATAAAACCAGAAAGATATACCGCACAATTTTAAATAATTTTGTCTCTCTTGCCATAATTAATCCTCCGCCTTTTTATTAAATACGCTCTGCAGTCCGACTGCAATAACAACAACGATAAAGACAAGTATTGACAGTGCCGCCGCAAATCCCAGCCGGTTATCCGCAAATGCACTCTGCTGAATCCGGATGACCGGAGTGGATGTTCCGTTGGAGCCGTTCATCATGATATACGGAATTTCAAATACCTGGATGGAACCGGAAATACTAAGAAGAATATTGATGAATAACACATTCTTAATTGCCGGAACCGATATGTATTTAATTTCCTGCCACTTGCTGCAGCCGTCCACTGCCGCCGCCTCATACAGCTCGGACGGAACTGTCTGCAGCGCTCCGAAGAACATAATGAAATTCTGTCCAAAATACCTCCAGATACTGATGGATGCAATCGCCGGATTTACCAGCTTAAGATCCTGCAGCCACTGGTGTGAAAGAGCTCCCAGTCCAATGGAATTTAAAATCGTGTTTAATGTACCAGAGTTATTAAAGAAAATAATAAATATAGTGGAAACAATAACTCCGTTCAACAGGTAAGGAATAATCAGAATTCCTTTAAACAGCCCAAGCCCCCGGAATTTGCCGTTGACAAAAATGGAAAGTGCAAATGCAAAAACCAGCTGCGGAATAGCTGCCAGCATATACCACAGACAGTTCTTAAACAGCAGTGTATACTGCGGGTCTGTCAGCAGACGCTTGTAGTTGCTCCATCCGATGAACCTTGGTGTTCCTGTTCCCCTGTAATTGGTAAAACTCAAAATAACATTTGAAATAATCGGTATATAGGAAAATACCAGCAGATGTATGATTGGAAGAACTAAAAATGCAGCAATCATAATTCTGCTACTTTTTGTCTGTTTCATACTATTTCCACTCCAGTCCAAGTTCTTCCTTGTATTCTGCATAAGCTTTGTTCTGTGTCTCCACCTGCTTGTCATATGCAGACCAGTCATCCGGCTTGGTTACATCCAGTGCGTCAAATAAAAGACCTACATATTTGTAATCAGCCCATAAACCTGCTTCTGTCAGAATATCCTGGTTTGCAATCGTATTATCATCTGTTGCAGGAGATAATAACGCGGTACATGTTCCGTCTTCCACCTGCTTGTCAATGATAGAGTAAAGCTCCGGTACGATTGGTGTTACACCCTTTTTATTTGCAATAAATCCACTGTCAGCAATAAACTGTGCATCGTCTGCAATGTACTCAATAAACTGTCTTGCTGCTTCTTTATTCTCTGAGAATTTGGAAATTGCCCAGTTGTCTGCAGGCGCTGCAAGCACGTATCTTCCCTTGCCGAAATCCGGTGCCGGGGCAAATTTAATGATAGATGGATCCGTTCCCTTTGGCACACGTCCCTGAATCTGCGGAACAACCCATGAACCAAAAAGCATCATTGCTGATTTTCCATACGCCACACTATCCATTGCCACACCAAAATCGGTGTAAACTTCCGGCTCAAAATATCCTTTTGCTTTCCATTCGGTATACATCTTAATGGTCTTTCCAAGCGGCGCCTCCTCACTAAACGGGTTGTCGGTCTTTAAACACTCTGCAAATACATTTGAATCGCCTGCCACATATCCGGCAAAATCCTGCACGGTTGCCAGCGGCCAGTTTTCCACTCTGTGTAAAGAAATCGGTGTAACTCCGTTTTCTTTAATCTTTTCACACATTTTGTTAAACTCATCCAGTGTTTCCGGAATCTCGTCATAGCCTGCTGCCTTAATGACTTCTTCGTTGTAAACTACCGCCTGGTTATATGCACGTCCCGGCATAATGGAAAAAATATTTTTTCCGTCGTTTGGCATTGCGTCTGCATATTCGCCATAAACTTCCCTGCCTTCTTCCAGCGTGCAGTACGGCTCTGTGTACTGCGCCCACTCCTCCAGCGACCAGTTCGGACAGGTGAATACATCCACGGAAGCATCTTCCACCTGAAACAGCGGTCTGATTTCATCCTCATTGGTTACTACATTCAGTTCTACTTCAATTCCGGTTTCTTTCGTAAATTTGTCGGCAAGCTGTTTCAGGTAAGCAGATGATTCATCACGGTATGTATTACCGTCATCATCCTTTTTTTCCTCACCAAGCACGCGGTTTCCGGTATGTGTGTAAACCCTGATGGTTGTTCCTGCCAGATCTTTTCCATCTGTCTGGGAGGTCTGTCCTCCCTGGGAAGAATCCGGCTTCTTTCCCTCATCAGAATCCCCGCATGCAACAGCGGTAAGTGACATTACGGCTGCCAGTCCAAGTGCTGCCATTCTTTTTAACTTCATGTTTTTTCCTCCTCAATTAAATTAACTTATTTTATGTTTATTAATTATTTATTGTGATTGTTAATAAATCAATGGTTTTATCTTTATTCGACTCCATTTTCATCATTTTCACCAGTTTTTAACTGTATTTTTGTTAAAAATCACATATTTCTTGTTAATTTAATCAATTCATGTTATTATTAATTAACACAAAAAAGGCGGTGCAATCATGCACCGCCAGAATCCCGTACCAATTATGTATTTTTACTGTCTGTCTGCTACCGACTGTTTCTCCACAATCTCCCCCGTAACAATCTGTACGCCTTTTGTATACTTCCTGTTTTTTATTTTTCTGATTATGGACTTTACGCAGAGGTCTGCCATATGTTCCACATCAACTTCATACGAGGTAATCCGTCCGCTGTCCATATGCTCCGGGAGAAAATTATCAAATCCCACAACCGAAACATCCTCCGGAACCCTAAGCCCCAGTTCTTCCAGGTCATTCATCACCGTAAACGCTGTATAGTCACAGTTGCATGCATAGGCATCCACTCCCTTATGCTCTGTGATAATCTTATCAAACGTTTTGTTCCTTTCATCACGGTCAGGAATTTCCCATTCTTCCTGAAACAAAATGCCGGACTCCCGCAGCGCCCTCCGGTATCCCCAGAACCGATCCGCGATACTGCTGGTTGCTTCCACGCTCCCCACATATGCGATTCTTTTATGCCCCCGCTTTATCAGATAGTTTGTCAGCATGTACTTGCCGTAATAGCCGTCGGAAATTACCGTATCCAGCACTACTGACGGCATATAGGTGTCCAGAAAAAACACATGCAGGTTTGTCTGTTCCACCATCGCCCGGATATAGCTTTCTGCCATCTGCCCCAGAAAAATCAGCCCGTCCACTTTTCCTTCCTGCATGACACGCGGAAGTTTTCCTTCCTTTTCCTCGTCCTTTCCCAGTATTTCAAGAATCCCGTAATACTGGTTATCATACAGTGCCCGCACGACCTTTTCGTACAGTTTCCCATAAAAAGAAATGGAATATCCATAATACTGTTCCGGCACAATAACCCCGATATTTCCGGTTTCCACGGCTGATTTCCGGTACGTTGCCAGGATATAGCCCATTTCATCCGCAATGCTTTTTATCCGCATCCTCATCTCATCGCTTACACCGGCTTTTCCGGACAGCGCCTTGGACACCGCAACTGTACTTACGCCAACCTTTTTTGCTATATCTGCAAGTGTCACATCCTTCGCCATCTGATTTCTCCTTTAACTTCAAGAATCTTTATATTAATCTCTTTTAAACGATTTATTCCTCCCGTTTCAGAAGCCTTCCCATTTCATCCACCATTTCATTAATTGCATTTGCCTGGGCAGCCACCTGCGTGGTATCATTTGCATTGCTCTCAGCCATTG
>CAYNOE010000093.1:0-10904 GCA_964398745.1 uncultured Lachnobacterium sp. | reverse complement strand
TTCAAGCAGCTTCAACAGAAAAATTAATTTTTGAAGCAATCATTTATCCTTTTTATTTGAAACATATTGCTAATTTTCAATGTAAAGCATATAATATTATTATAAACACATGCAAAACAACTGCAATATGTTTACAAGGAGGAGATTTTATGGCAGAACAGGTTTTAATTCAATTCCGGGCAGACAAAGCACTAAAACAGGAAGTAACTGAAATATATGAAAAACTTGGAATGGATTTACCGACAGCATTCCGAATGTTCATGACCAGAAGTAAAATGGTTAAAGGACTGCCATTTGAAGCAACACTGCCTGAACAGACAATAACAAGAACCGAAGCATTATCCATTATCCCCTGTCACACAGGCATTTCTTCCTAAAATTCTATTTTCATCTGATAACGCATATGGTACCACTGCGCCCCTCCATGGACAGACTCCGACAGTCCTTCATTGACAAAACCGAATTTCTCATAGTAATGCAGCATATGCTCCTTGCAGGTTAAAACCAGTCCTTTCCTTCCCTGTTTTCCTGCATCTGCAATCACCTGTTTTAGTAAAATTTCCGCATAACCCTTTCTCTGGTAATCCGGTCTTGTTTCCACTCCGAAAATCATCTGCCATGCCCCGTTTTCATTATGCATAGCGGCGTTTTCATACATTTCATCCAGCAGCGTAGCGCAATCTGTCACCATTCCGTTTACCATGGACACTAACACACCTTCCACTTCCAGAAGCCAGAAATGCGCAGGAAAAACCTTAAGCCTTTTTTCAAAGCTTTCCCTTGTGGCGCCGTCCTCCCTGGAAAAACAGAGCCGTTCCAGTTCTGCCACTGCATCCAGATCCGAAAGGGATGCATGTCTGATTGTATAGCGCTTTTCTTCTGCCATTATAATGACCTCCATAAATTTATTTATAAACCGTAACTATTCAGAACCCCCTGGAATAAGATAAGCAGAATCGTCATGCCTGCATGTAAGAGTCTGTTTATCTTATTCCAGGGTGGCTCGAATAGAGCCACCGCCCCATATATGAGCAAAATTAGTTACGAAGTAACGGGAAAGCACGACTGGTCGTGCGGTTTTGCGAATGTATGGGGCGGGGTTCTGAATAGTTACTATAAACCTTTATTTTTTCCAGTGTTCCTTTGTTCATTTTATATACACTGCTGCCAAAAAGAATCTCCTTATCATGGGTACTGACAATAACAGATGTTTTCTGACGGTTCAAATCCTTTAATGCCTCCATCACATCTTTGGCGTTTTCTTCATCCAGATTGGCAGTGGGTTCATCCGCCAGAAGAATTTCAGGCTCCAGAATCATTGCCCTTACAATCACGGCCCTTCTTTTTTCACCTCCGGATAATTCCTTCGGGTATTCATCCAGAAGATGGCTGATGTGAAGCCTTTCTGCCATCTGTACAATCTTTTCTTCCTGCAGGCTAAGCTCACGGGAAAAAGTATAAGGCAGGCTGATATTTTCAAATATAGTCAGACTGGACAACAGTCCCTCCTCCTGCGGAATAAAACCGATATGCCTGTTCCTGAACCCGGATGCTTCCTGGTCCGTCCTGTCCTCCCACTGCTTTCCGTCTAAAAACACTTTTCCAGAGGAAGCAAAAAGCATACCGGAAATAATTTGAAGCAGGGTAGTTTTTCCGCTTCCGGAGCTTCCCGTGAGAAACAAAAATTCCCCCTGCTTTACCTCAAGGTCAATATCTTTAAGGGCAAAAAAATCCTCTCCCCTTCTGGTAAAAGATCTGCTTACTTTCCGCAAGGTTAATTCCATCTTTATTCCCCCTCCCTCATGATAAAATAGGTCTGGCTCCTGCAAATTTTAAAAATAGACACACAGGCCGACAGAGGACAAAGAACCAGGGAAACCGCCATGGAAAGAACACAAATCCCTGCCGTCTTTAAGAGCCCCGGCAAAAGATATGGCAGTCCCATACTATGTTCAATTGCCGTCCGGAAAATAAGAAATACCAAAAGACCCACAGTAATCCCGAGAATTCCTCCCCCTGCACTGACAATCAAAGCCTCGTTTCCAATAATCCCTGCAAGGGATGTTTTTTTTGCGCCCAGCATCCTTATAACAGCAAACTCTTTTCGCCGCTCATTGGCAGAGGTAGAAAACATGATGGTTAATGTAATAACGGAAATCACAATCAGAAGCAGCAGAACAATTTTCGTATAAAAATACATCTGATGGATCTTATCATCTATGGAACGAATCATCTCCGACGTTTCTATAATCTGCATTCCGTCAAAAGCCACCCTGATGTTGTGCTTTACCTCTCCTGCGTCATATCCCTTTTTCAATTCCACCATAATATTGGAAACGGAAACATCCGGATTGACGCTTTCTGTAAAAGTAAATCCTTTTTCCTTTGCTCCGTGCAAAAGCTCCCTGATGGTATCCGTATTGGCAAATACACTCCAGTCAGCGCCCGTTCCTGTTTTTTCCAGCTTTGCGGCAACGGAAAATTCTTTTCCGTAAAATAAAAGCTTTTTATTCTCCGGTACTTCAATATCGCTGCCTGTCACAACCGCCCCCTCTTCCAGCCGCTCTTTATAGACCTGCTTAATCCATGGCCTGACAACAAAATCCGTGGCGGAATCAAAGCCGATAAACTGCACTGGAATATCGCAGCAGTCCTGCCCACTTGATGCCATATAAAACTGGGATGTGACACTTTTCATCCCTTCAATTTTTCCAATCTTTTTTTCCATTGATTTGTCCATGTAACAATAACCGGGCTCGCCTTTTAATAAAATGCCCTGAACCGTTTTTTCAGAGTCCATGGGAACGACCATAAGATCCGCTCCCATTCTGCCACTTAAACTCTCTGTTCCTTTTTTTAATCCCAAAAGAGCCAGAATCGTGCCAAAAAAAGCAAAGGTAACAACTGCCACTAAAAGAACCAGCCCCGCCAGCCGGAAGGGCTTTTGCTTTAAATTATTCAGTGCAATTTTTCCCGTGGAAATTTTTTTCATTTTTTGTACCATGCCAGTCTCCTTAAATCATGTATTCCGGCTGTGGCTGTGCACTTGCCATTTCAAACCGCTCCAGAAACTTCCTTCTTAATTCAAAAAAATTTTCACTTCCCCTGTGGCGCGGTTTCGGCAGGTTCACATCCACAATCTCACTGATTTTTCCGGGATGCGGCGTCATAATGACAATCCGGTCCGACAGGTACACTGCCTCATCAATATCGTGTGTAACCAGAATCATGGTCGTATCCTTTTCTTTTTTTAACTCCAGCAGCTTATCCTGCATATCCGCCCTTGTAAAAGAATCCAAAGCCCCCATCGGCTCATCCAAAAGAAGGATACTGGGTTCGCAGATTAAGGATCTTGCAATGGCGACACGCTGTGCCATACCACCGCTGATCTGGTGTGGATATACGTTTTCAAAACCTTTAAGCCCGATCATATCTATGTATTCCCCGATGCTGTCTTTTTTCTCTTTATACAGATGCTGTGCCTTAAGACCAAAACCGATATTCTGGCTGATCGTCAGCCACTGGAACAGATTGCCCTGCTGGAAAATATAGCCGACCTTCGGGGACGGTTTTGTAATTTCCTGCCCGTTTAACAAAATCCTGCCCTGCTGCGGCTTATCAAGCCCTGCAATCAGCCTTAAAAGTGTGGTCTTTCCGCATCCGGAGGCTCCGATAATTGAGATAAACTCCCCCAGTTTTACGGCAAAATCCACGGACTGTAAAGCATCCGTCTCTTTTATCCCGTCCCAGTAGGTTCTGTGCAGATGTTCTATTTTTAAGACTACATTTTCTTCTTCACTCATTTTACCAGTCCTTTCTGCCAGAATAGTACCCTTCCCTGTATGATATTTAAAAGCTTTGTAATAAGGCCAAAAAGCACTGCCATCACAAAAATTGCGGCAAAAACCTTGTAATAAGCGCTCCATACTTTGGAAGCATTAATATAATATCCAAGTCCTCCCGGCTGTCCCATCATCTCTGCCATTACAAGTGTGGTAAAGGCAAAACCGTTTGCCGTTAAGATTCCGTTAAAAATCTGCGGCATGGCATGGGGTACTGCCACATGAAATACCTGATACAAAGTGCTGCTTCCCAGAATTTTTGATGCCTCAAATAAGGACTTTGGAGTGCTCTCGATTCCCTGCTGTGTAAGGGAAGCAATCGGAAACCACGAACAGATTACAATCAGAAATACCGCTGCCGTAAACGGCGTGGGAAACAGGGTAAGGGCAAACGGCATCCACGCCACCGCTGGAATTACCCCTGTAATTTTAAGAACAGGAGCCACCCAGTATCTCACTTTTGGAAACCATCCGATTAAAATTCCGGTGGATACTCCAAGCAGAACACCCATTGAAAATCCGCCTGCATAAAGCCTCAAAGAATACAGCGTATTCTGCAGAATATAACCACCTTCATTTAAAAAGGCAGAAAGGATTTCCGCAGGCCCCGGGAAAAAAGGCTGGGGCAGAATCTTTGTTTTCGTCCCCAGATAATCCCAGAGTCCAATTACAATTCCCATAGTGAAACGAAATCTTGCCTTTTGTATGTAATCCAATGCTTTTTTCTTTTTTCCCAAAGATAAAAATCCTCCCAGGGCATATCCTGCAGCCAGAACAGCCAGTACCAGCCGGAAAGCCGAATGCATATCGAGGGAAAACAGCTTAAAATTATAACTCTGTAATTCTGTCTCACCTGCCTTTACAGGAAGCAGCAGATTTTCCAAAAATGCTGCAAAAAAACCGGAAAAGATGAACAACACGGATAACACCAGTTTTTTCTTTTCTTCCCCTGACAATTTCTCCGTTTCCTTCATGGGACTTTTCACCTCCTACTGACCTGCTGTCACATCAATATCCGCATAAATATCTTTGGAAAATGTATCCGGGTCTCCCTTTAAGTATCCAATATTATGAAGCTCTGTCGCAAAGTATTTTACATCATCAAAAACACTGTGTTTATTTGCGGCGCGGTCTTCCGCTGTCGGATACTCGTAACTTTTTACAAGTTCTGTGGCAAGCTGCCTGTCATCAATTGCAGAATATCCTTTGGAAGCAATAATTTCCACGGCTTCTTCGGGATTTTTTGCAATCCAGTCCTGCGCTTTTCTGTATGCCCGAAGAAGCGCTGCCGCCTCGTTGGGATTTTCATCCAGCACTTTATCGGATACATATAAAAAGCAGCAGTATTTTCCTGCAAATGTCGGATCGGTGGACAAATCAAAAATAATTTTCCCCGTTCCTGTTTTTTCTGCTACGGAACCAAAGGGATCCCACAATGCCGCAACATCAATATCCCCGTTTTTTAAAGCCTCAAGCTCAAGGTTTCCATCGGAAAACGGAAGGAATGTAACCTCACCGTCATCAGGAAGGGCGGATATTCCTGCCTTTTCCAGCCACACGCTTGCTACCTGGTGCGGGGTGCCGCCGATTTGATCCACACCGACTTTTTTCCCCCTGATATCCTCCGCAGTCGAAATACTGGAATCCGGTCTTACGACAAATTTAATGCATCCGTTATGTAAACCGTCCGCCACCTTTACATTAATTCCTTCCTCAATGGACGGGAAAAACTGGAAATCCCCGTTTACAATTGGAATCGTCCCATTATTAAGACCGATTTTTCTGGTCTCAAAATCTGCGGAAATCAAAGACACGTCAAAGCCCTCTTCCGCAAAAAAGCCTTTTTCATATGCGATATAGATGGGTGCGCCGCAAAGGCTTCCGTCTTTTCCCGGAATATCTATTTTCCCGTACTGGTATTCACTGCTGCTTCCCTGTGTCTTTTCTCCTTCCGTTACCCTGTCTGCATCCGCAGGCTCCTTCGTATTTGTGCAGCCTGCCACGGCAAGCCCAAGTATTACTGCAAAAGCAGTCACTGTTAATTTACCTTTCATATCCATTTCCTCTCTTTCTTTGTTGCTGAAACTGCAATAATAATTCCGCGGCTCCGAGTATAATGATGATTGCAGAACATACATAAATCCCCGGAAAGGATTTTGCCCTGCATGCCATTCCCGGCATCATACAGCCGCCGATGATTCCGGAGGGTATCAAAATATTCAATACCGATAACAAAACCGACTGCAGGGGAGCATGAAATTTTCCCTCTTTCAGCAGAAGCGAAAGCAGGTTTTCCACAGCGGTAACTGCAAACAGCAGTACAGCAGCATATACGCTGTAATTACACTTCATTGTCTCCTCCCCCTGACATGGTTTTAGTAATGTAAAAAGCAGCACGATTCCGCCAATTGGAACCAGAACATTACACCATTTGATTTTGTCCATACTAACCTCCCTTTCTTTTTCATACTAAACAAGTATGTTTACTATGTTTTATTGTATGGACTTTATTATAATTACAATCCTTTCAGGAGTCAATCCCTCCGGTTACATGCAAATCTGATGGCTGGCTATCGTTTTTTTGAATAGCTACATACGCACATCCCACATGGATAATGAAAGAATATTTTCCGTAAACAAATGGATAAAACGTTTCCCTGCTTCTGTAAGTCTGCTGTCTTTACGCAGAAGATATCCGACCTTTATTTTCTCACTGGTATGGATTTTTACCGTCCGGATTCCGTTTACCGTTTTCTCACCACCTACTGTTCCGATACCCACCGCATATGCATCCAGTTCCTGCAGAAGGTCAATTGTCGTCGCACGGTCACTGGTACGGATGATATTTTTGTATTCACAGGCACTGACCATTTCTTCATAAAAATAAAAGCTGCTGTTTTCGTTCTGGTCAAAAATCAGGCACGGGTATTCCTCCAGGTCTGAAAGTTCAATTTCTTTCTTATCCGCCAGAGGATGCTGTTTTCCAATATAGGCGTAAACATCATATTCCGCAATACCCGTAAATTTTAAATTCTGTTCCTTAAACGCCTTTTCATAATAGCCGCTGTTAAAGCTGCTGATGTATAAAATTCCAAGCTCGCTTCTTGCGCAGCTTACTGAATCCAGAACATTTTTTGTTTTGGTTTCGTAAATAGAATACTCATAGTCATCCAGTCCGAATTCCTTTACCAGCTCTGCAAATGCTTTTGCGGCAAATGTGGAATGGTGCATGGAAACACAAAACTGCTGTTTATGCTTTCCTGTTCCCTTGTATTTTTCCTCCAGAACTTTACACTGCTGTAAGATATGGTTTGCATAGCGGATAAATATTTCCCCTTCCTTTGTAGTCGTGATTCCCCGGTTGGAACGCGAAAAGATGGTAATGCCAAACTCCTCTTCCAGTTCCTTAACCGCAGCAGAAATGCATGACTGCGACACAAAAAGCGCACGCGCGCTGGCATTTATCGATTTTGTTCTGGATACTTCCACCACATAAAGCAGCTGATTTAAAGTCATATTTTTTCTCCTTTTCAATAACAAACCGGAGGTCTGTTAATCTCTTTAACAAAACCTCCGGTGATCCGGTCAATTTTATAAATTTGCAAAATCCAGAAACAGTAACCGCATGTTTTCTTCTGTTTCAAAAAATTCATTTCCATGATTCGTTCCCGTATATACCTGCTTCCCGTTCCTGTATGCAAGCAGCGTATTCATGGGAACCGGTTCCCACCTATAATGATCGAGCGGTGTGGTGGATATGACAACCGCCCCGCCTTTTTTGCAGCGGTATAAACTGTTTTTGTAATTGGTATGCACATACATAAATTCCCCGTCAAAAATAAGAAGATTAATTTTATTTCCCGGGGTAACCGCACAAATCACTTCATCGACCAGCGCAAACCGCTCCTGTGCGGACAACTTCTTTTTCTTTTCCAGTTCTTTGTCCACCCTGTTGATCAGATAGGCCAGAATCCGCTCACTGTCTGTCTGGCCCTGCTGCCCCTGTCCAAAAAAACCGGGTAGGTCGCAGTCAAAAATGGTTCCGTTATGCGCCAGTGTCCAGCTTCTGTCACTGCTGTCCCTCATAACAAAGGGATGGGTATTTTCATAACTGATCATTCCCCTTGTTGCAAGCCGGATATGCGCAATCATATGGTCCGCTTCTATTTTGGACTGCAGCCGCTGTTTCAGATAAATGCTTTTATGTGATGCTTCCGGCTGTTTTTCAAGTGATACTGCATTTCCATAAAAAAAGGCCATTCCCCATCCGTTCGGATGTTCCCTGCCATGGGAAAAAAATACCGACAGAAGTTCATTCAATTCCAGTTTGCCCCGGGAGCTTACACCAAATAATTCGCACATTTATGTTCCCTGCCTTTCTTTCACAAGCTCCAGTCCTTTTTTTACAAATCCGTTTGCGAACTGTTTTCTGATCTTCCATGCATACCGGTTGTCCGCATCCGTGAATTTTTCATATTCAAACTGAAGGATTTCCTCCACATCAACAGAAAGTCCTTTATAAAACTCCGACATCCTTTCAATCACCTCTAAAGCTGCATCGGCAACCGCCTGAATCCTGCCGTCAGGCGCCAGTATATTGACCGTCTTTAAATCATAGTGGGCGGCATTTTTAAAATTCTGCACTGCCTGAATCTGGTCTTTTTCGAAAAACGGCTGAACCGGTGTTGAAGCCAGCCAGGCCATTAAAAGCTGGGCGAAAACAATATCCTTTTCCTCGACTCCTGCATTTACAAGCGGATTTAAATCAAACATTCGAAGCTCAATATGGTTGACCCCGTTTTCCGCCAGTGATTCAAGGGAATTTTCCCCTGCCGGCTTTAAGCGAATCGGATAATAAAGCTCGGAAGGCGCCTGCAGCAATCCCATATTTACATATTTTCTGATACTGTCGGCATAGGAAGAAATACTGCTGTAGTCAAGTATAGGAGCGAACTCATTCCAGTAGCCCATTTCCCCGCACCGGACAGACGCCATGCCGGTAAACACATCCTGCCCGTAGATTCCCTTTTCCAAAAAGGAACTGTCCAGAAGCGGGCTTGCCGCAGTCACCGCCACAAGAAGCCAGCCGTATGCCGCCAGTCCCTGCGCAAGATTCAGGTAAAAACGGTTTTTGTATTCTTTATAATCATCCGTATCCTTCTGCAGCTTAAAATCAGTTTTTAAAAGCTCCTCCGAAAAGGAATAGTTAACATGAATACCGGAAAAAGTCATTTTATACCGGCCGTATTTTGCAGAAAGATATTCCCGGTATGCCGCCTTGGATACCATGGCTCCCTCAAACAAAGCAACCGGAATATCGCTTTCATTACGGATATAAGGAGGATTGGAAAACGGCCATAAATATTCCCTCTTGGGCAGACTTTTTAATTTTTCATAAATCCTGCCATTATGCAGCTTAAGCTCCTTAATTGCGTCTTTTGCATAATCGTGTACCGAAGTATTAATCTCTGTCTGGTTTTCACAGAAATCCTTGACAATATGCTCATCATCCTCTGGAAAAGGATGGGGCGAATGGGACAGCGAACCGTCCGCAAGAATCCTTAAACTTTCTTTTTCCAGCCCGAATTTTCCGTCTAATATCTGATTTTTTACCGTGTCATTTTCTATATGTAACATTACATACTACCCCTTTTCGTTCCTGCAGTGCTTTCTTTATTCTTCCAAGTGCTTCCGCCAGTACGCTCCCTGGACAGACAAACTCCTATAAATCCCATCTGTTAAGTATGTTAACAGGTTATAACCTACTATACCATCGAAAACGGCTTTTGTACAGTACCAGTTTCCTTTCTCCGGTTATAGCTTTTAACTATACATTACTATTCACGGCTCATACCGTGTTTCTTATAAGCATTCCGCTTATAAATTATACTATTTTTATGGGAATTGTCAATTTTGAATGAATAAAAGACTGACATTTAGAAGGAACTCTGCCTGAACAAACCATTATTTTTGCGCACGCAATGATATATGACTGTCAATATGACGATAATAATCCGATATTTTTGTCAGGGCAGTTTCCACGCTGCAGCTTACATCAAATGCGGAAATTGCTTTCCGTTCCAGCTGTTTTTGTATCTGAAAGCCGATTTTCTTACAGACCACACAGCGGCAGTCTGAAATAAGCCCGACTTTAGAAGATGCACTGCCGCAGCCGCTTCCACAGCCTGTTCCTATACCATTTCCGCAACCGCTTCCATCACCGCAGGACAAACTGTCCTTCTTTCCCTGTTCATTCTGCAAGTCCACAGTCCGTTCTTCTGTTTTTTCATACTTTCCGTCCTTCACTTCATAAATAAGAAATGAACGCGCAGAGCCGAAAGTTTCATCAATCTGCAGCCCGTCTGAGGAAGCAACTGCTATTTTATAGGACATTTTACACCTCTCTTATAAAATTATGCCATGTGTACGATTAAAAATCGTACATATTAATTAAATCTCTGAACTGCTACGGTATAGATATCCTCAATCAGACGGATACCGCCCGTATAGCCTGCATAAAAATCGTCCAGTACGACCTTATCCTGCACCGGCCAGGCAATATTTAAATAATTGCCCTTTAATTCTTCCGTCAGCTCCTTTTCATAATAGCTTCCGAAAATTAACGGATAACCGTGATAATCATGCTCTTTAATCTGATTATGGATTTTATAGCTGTCGGTCTCAAACACCGCCTCTGCTTCCAGTCCGAAATTCAGCTTTTTAAATTCCCCGCTTACTGCTTCTTTGTACTGCTTTGGCGTATCGTCCACAATAAACTGCTTTGCAGGTACAAGCCCCAGGTCATTTGCCAGAAATTTGGTAATGCCAAGCGCGTACTGGGCGTCTGCGACAACGGAAAACTGTTTGTTAATCACGCGGTTTTCCAGAAACAAATCCGCATACCGTTCAATCAGATAATAGTAATAATTTTCATGTTCATTGATGACCGCTTCAATTCTTTTTTCATCCGCATTTGCGAATTTTCCAACCTCGCGCAAGAACTTACTGGTTTCATACGCGCCAACCGGAAGAGTCGGATAATGAAGATACGGAATTCCCAGT
>CAYNOE010000092.1:0-10918 GCA_964398745.1 uncultured Lachnobacterium sp. | reverse complement strand
CTATTACAGCGGGTAAAACACGATTTTGATTGTATCAGAAAAAAACGACAGATATTTGCTTTGAAGCCATATGCATGTTAAGCAGGCATATGACAGCCGGGGCAGGACTTAAAGGGGGATAATTATGCAGATTACAGATGTAAGAATCCGTAAGATTGACAAAGAGGGAAAAATGAAGGCAGTTGTTTCCATTACGATTGATGACGAGTTTGTGGTACATGACATCAAGGTAATTGAGGGGGAAAAGGGGTTGTTTATTGCAATGCCGAGCCGCAAGGCGAGCGATGGGGAATATCGCGACATTGCACATCCGATTAATTCTGGAACGAGGGAGCATATCCAGGGATTAATTTTAAAAAAATACGAAGAGGTCTTGCAGGAGAAGGAATAAACCTTTACAATAAGGTTGCTGTGGGGACTGTGGAGTAATCCGCAGTCCCCCCTTTTGGGATATTGCATAAAAAGACGGACAGAGAGGAAATATTATGTTTTTGATTGCAGGTCTGGGCAATCCGGACAAACGGTACGAAAAGACAAGGCATAATGTGGGGTTTGATGCTGTGGATGTGCTGGCGGGACGTTATGGGATAGCTGTTAAGGAGAAAAAACACAGGGCACTGGTAGGTACAGGTTATATTGAAGGGGTGAAAGTCATCCTTGCAAAACCACAGACTTATATGAATTTAAGCGGTGAAAGTCTTGCGGAAATTGTAAACTTTTACAAGCTGGATGCAGAATCAGAAATGCTGGTGGTGTTTGATGATATCTCACTTGCACCGGGCAGTATCCGTGTCCGCAAAAAAGGAAGCGCAGGAGGGCATAACGGAATAAAAAGCATTATATCCTGTCTGGGAACATCCGGTTTCATGCGGATTAAAATCGGCGTCGGCGAAAAACCGGAAGGCTGGGATCTTGCAGATTACGTCTTAAGCCGTTTTCCGGACGGCGACCGTGTACTTGCGGAAGCGGCAATGAAAGATGCGGCGGATGCCGCCGTGCTTATGGTGCAGGGGTTTGCCGACAAGGCGATGAATGAATTTAATGCAAAAAAGCGGGAGAGTAAGGAAGGTTGAGAGCATTTGTTGAACCGCTGGAGGAACTGGGCGGATATGAAGAAATGATACAGGCAGTGAAAAAACCGGGGCTGGTGACAGTATCCGGCTGTACGGATGCACAGAAACCGCATATGATCCATGTACTTGGGCGGGAGAGAAAAAAACGTATTATTGTCACATTCCATGAGCAGAGGGCAAGGGAACTGTACGAAAATTATCTTTTTTTTGATCCGCAGGCGGTGTATTTTCCATCCAAGGACGTTCTTTTTTACCAGTCGGATATCCGGGGAAATCTGCTGACGGCAGAGAGGATTCTGGCGCTTAAGGCAATCCGTGAAAATGATAACGTTACGGTCATCACTACGTTTGATGCGCTTATGAACACCATGGCGCCGCCAGAGCAGATATTCGACAGTGTGTTAAAGCTTGCGCCGGGGGATACGGTGGAACTGGAAAAGCTTGCACTAAAGCTTGTGCGCATGGGCTATGAAAAAGAGTATCAGGTGGACAACATCGGGCAGTTTGCACTGCGCGGGGGAATTCTGGATGTATTTCCGCTGACTGACGAAAACCCGGTCCGGATTGAATTCTGGGGCGATGAAGTAGATACAATCCGTTCATTTGACGTGGAAAGCCAGAAATCGGTTGGGAATCTGGATTTACTTACCATTTATCCGGCGTGTGAGCTGGTGCTTTCAAAAGAAGAAACCGAAGAAGGAATCCAAAAACTTCTGGAAGAAGCCGAAGTTTTTTCCGGGAATCTGAGAAAAAATATGAAAACGGAGGAAGCGCACCGTGCTTGGGCCATGGCACAGGAACTTGCCGAGGAGTGGGGGGAACTTTCAGTGACAGCCGGTATGGACGCTTTCCTGTCTTATTTCTGCGGGAGGCGCACAGGACTTCTGGATTACTTTAATCAGGATGAAACTTTTTTGTTTTTTGACGAACTGAGCAGAAGTACCGAGCGGGGCAGACAGACGGAACTGGAGTTTTCGGAAAGTATGAAGCAGCGTCTGGAGAAGGGATATATCCTGCCGGGGCAGATGAAGGAGCTGTTTGGATATAAAGAGGTTATGGGAAGGCTGGCCAAATATTCCTGCATCGCGGTATCGGCGCTGGACGTTAAAACCTGCGGCCTTGTGTCAAACGGGCAGTTTGCCATCCATGTGCAGAGCGTGGGTTCCTATAATAACAGCTTTGAACTGCTGGTTAAGGACTTAAAACAGTATAAGAAAAAGGGGTATAAGGTGATTCTGCTTTCCGGCTCCAGAACCAGGGCAAAACGGCTTGCAGATGATTTGTTAAATGAAGATTTGAATTGCTTTTATACAGATGACTATGACCATGAGCTGTTTGCAGGACAGATTATGGTCTGTTACGGCAAGGTTCACAAAGGTTATGAATACCCCATCCTGCAGTTTGCCGTGATTACGGAAACAGACATTTTCGGTGCGGAGAAGAAGAAAAAGAAACACCGTCATACCTATGAGGGTGAGAAAATCCAGAGTTTTACGGCACTGAGTGTCGGGGATTATGTCGTTCATGAAAACCACGGGCTGGGCATATACAGGGGAATTGAAAAGATTGAAGTTGACCAGCAGGTAAAAGATTATATTAAGATTGAGTATTCCGGCGGCTCCAACCTTTATATTCTTGCGACGCAGCTTGAACTGATTCAGAAATATGCCGGAAAAGACGCCAGAAAGCCGAAGTTAAACAAGCTCGGCGGACAGGAGTGGGCAAAGACCAGGGGCAGGGTACGTTCTGCGGTGCGTGAGATCGCGCAGGATCTTGTAAAGCTCTACGCCGCGCGCGAAGCGCAGACCGGCTATGTGTACGGGCCGGATACCGTCTGGCAGCGGGAGTTCGAGGAGCTGTTTCCGTTTGAAGAGACTGAGGACCAGGAACTGGCGATTGAGGCCACGAAAAAAGACATGGAAAGCCCGAAGATTATGGACCGTTTAATCTGCGGGGATGTGGGATACGGCAAGACGGAAATTGCAATCCGTGCCGCGTTTAAGGCAGTGCAGGAAAACAAGCAGGTGGCATATCTTGCGCCGACCACGATACTGGCCCAGCAGATCTACAATACCTTTGCGCAGCGGATGAAGGATTTTCCGGTCCGTGTGGATTTACTCTGCCGGTTTCGTTCTGCGGCCGAGCAGAAGAAGACAGTTTCAGATTTGAAAAAAGGGCAGGTTGATATTGTGGTAGGTACGCACCGGCTTCTTTCAAAGGACGTTGTCTTTAAGGATCTGGGACTTCTGGTGGTGGATGAGGAGCAGCGGTTCGGCGTTACGCACAAGGAAAAAATCAAACAGCTTAAGACGAATGTGGATGTGCTGACGCTTACGGCAACACCGATTCCGAGAACGCTTCATATGAGCCTGATCGGAATCCGTGACATGAGCGTGCTGGAAGAGCCGCCGCTGGACCGTATGCCGGTGCAGACTTATGTGATGGAATACAATGAGGAAATGGTGAGGGAAGCCGTCACAAGGGAACTGGCAAGGGACGGACAGGTATATTATGTCTACAACAGGGTAAAAGATATAGATGAGGCGGCTTCAAAGCTTCAGGCGCTGGTTCCGGAGGCGGAGGTTGCGTTTGCCCACGGGCAGATGAGGGAAAAGGAGCTTGAGGATATCATGTACCGTTTTATTAATGGAGAGATTGATGTTCTGGTATCTACAACAATTATTGAAACAGGACTTGATATTTCAAACGTCAATACCATGATTATCCATGACGCGGACAACATGGGACTTTCCCAGCTGTACCAGCTGAGGGGGCGTGTGGGACGCTCGAACCGCACTGCATATGCATTTCTTATGTACCGCCGTAATAAAATCTTAAAGGAGGTTGCGGAAAAGCGGCTGGCTTCCATCCGTGAGTATTCAGACCTTGGAAGCGGGTTTAAGATTGCGATGCGCGACCTGGAAATCCGCGGCGCGGGAAATCTCCTTGGGGCAGAACAGAGCGGGCATATGGAAGCAGTCGGGTACGACCTTTACTGCAAGATGTTAAATATGGCAGTCAGGGAAGCACGCGGGGACAGGGTGGAGGAATCCTTTGATACTTCGGTGGATATTAAAATTAACGCATTTATTCCGCCGTCCTACATTGCCAGCGAGTCGCAGAAGCTGGATATGTACAAACGGATTGCAGGAGTGGAAACGGATGAAGAGGCAGAGGAAATCCTTGCGGAACTGATTGACCGTTTCGGGGAACCGCCACAGCCGGTGGAGAACCTGCTTACTGTTGCAAAATTAAAAGGTATGGCGCACCAGACATATATTAAGGAAGTCGTACAAAAGGAAAAGGAATTAAAAATCACGATGTATGAGCATGCAGATATTGACCTGGCGCGGATTCCGGAGCTTGTGACAGCCTGCGCGCCCGCACTTAAGTTTGTGGCGGATGCGAAGAATCCATATTTTTCCTATCTCCTGGATTCCAATTCCCGTGAGAAAAACAGGGATACTGTGGAAGTGCTCAAGCAGCTTCTCTTACAAATGAAGATGCTGCTTCCTATGGCTGAAACGGGGAAAAGTAAAAAAAGTTCTTGATAGTTGCGGGAAAAAGCACTATAATATAGGAACGAATGCTTAGGTACAGTTATATTTGGTAGGAGGAATGAAGAAAGTGAAACGAATAGCAGCAGTATTATTAACCGGTGTGCTTTGCGTATCCGCACTTACCGGATGTGGAATAAATAAAGATGAAAAAGCGGCATCCATGAAGAACCAGACTGTAACGCTTGGTGTGGCGAATTTTATGTGCCGTTACCAGCAGGCTGCAATGGAGGACCAGTACAGGATGTATCTGGGTTCGGAGAAAATCTGGAGCCAGACGCTTGGCGGGGAGGAAACGCTTGAGGACAATGTGAAGGATTCTGCAATGGAGCAGCTTCATGAGATGTATACCCTGCAGGCACACATGGACGATTATAAAATTACTCTTTCCGATGATGAAAAGCAGAAAATAAAAGATACTGCTGCGAAATTTATAGAAGCGAATTCAAAAGATACGCTGGATGAGATGGGCGCTGACCAGGAAATTGTTGAGGAGGTTCTGACACTTTATACAATCCAGGGCAAAATGAGAACTGCAATTGAGGCAGAAGCCGACACCAGCGTTTCTGATGAAGAGGCAAATGCACGCGGCTACAGCATGGTTACCATTCCCACCGCGTCCCATACGGACGAGAACGGAAACCAGACTGAATATACCGACGAGGAAAAGACCGGGCTGAAAAAAGATGCGCAGGAAATGGAAAATGAACTGAAAAAGGACGGGGCAACATTGGACAGCGTGGCAGCTGCGCACGGTCAGGAGGTCACGAAGGGAAGTTATGCGGCAGATGACACCCAGCTGGATGAAAATGTGAGGAAAGAACTGGATGCACTGAAGGAAGGCGAAACTTCCGGACTTATTGAAACAGACAGTGCGCTTTATTTTGTGCGCCTTGACGCAGAAACCGACAAGGATGCAACCGAGCAGAACAGAAAGACGATTATCAATACCCGTAAAACCGAAAAGTTCCAGGAGGTTTTGGAAAAATGGCAGAAGAAAGACGGATGGAAGGTTGAAAAGAAAGCACTTGCAAAAGTAGAGTTCCGGAATTCGCTTACACAGCAGGATCCGGATGCTTCCACAGAAAATACAGAAAATTCCGAAGGCGCAGCGAATACTGAAAATGCAGAAAGCACAGAATAAGAAAGGATTCTTATTTCTGACATAAAATCATAAATTTGAATAGCAATCGGGGAAGTAACGAATAGTATAGATAGTAGGGCAGTTCATTTTTCGAGGTGGGATATGGAACAGTACGTAATCAAAGGTGGGAATTCGCTGGGCGGTGAAGTGAAGATTGGTGGTGCAAAGAATGCTGCGCTTGCAATACTGGCAGCCTCCATCATGACAGATGAGACCGTTACAATAGATAATTTACCAAATGTCAGGGACATCAATGTCCTGTTGCAGGCGATTGAGGAGATCGGGGCAAAAGTAGACCGTACAGATGACCATACGGTGAAGATTAACGGTTCGTTTATCCGGGATATCAGTGTGGATAATGAATTTATCCGCAGAATCCGTGCGTCTTATTATCTGATTGGGGCGCTGCTTGGAAAATATAAAAAAGCTGAAGTTGCCCTTCCGGGAGGTTGTGATATCGGAAGCCGTCCAATCGATCTCCATATTAAAGGCTTCCGCGCCATGGGTGCAAATGTGGATATTGAACACGGGCTGGTCGTGGCGGAAGCGGAGCATCTTAAGGGAACGCATATTTACCTGGATAAGGTATCGGTTGGCGCTACAATTAATATTATGATGGCGGCGGCAATGGCGGATGGCAAGACGGTTATTGAGAATGCCGCAAAGGAGCCGCATGTCGTTGACGTGGCAAACTTCCTAAACAGCATGGGCGCAAATATCCGCGGCGCCGGAACAGATGTAATCCGTATTGTCGGTGTGGAAAAGCTTCACAAAACAGAATACTCTGTAATTCCGGATCAGATTGAAGCCGGTACGTTTATGTTTGCAGTAGCAGCCGCAGGCGGGGATGTAATCGTAAGGGACGTGATTCCGAAGCATCTGGAGGCAACGACGGCGAAGCTTCTGGAAGCCGGCTGCAGGGTGGAGGAGTTTGACGACAGTGTACGCGTGGTTTCGGACGGAAAGCTGCATCATACCCAGGTGACCACGCTTCCGTATCCGGGATTTCCGACCGATATGCAGCCGCAGATGGCAGTGCTTCTTGGAATTGCGGAAGGAACCAGTACGGTAACGGAAAGCATTTTTGAGAACCGTTTTAAGTATGTGGATGAGCTGACGCGTATGGGTGCGGATATCAAGGTCGAAAGCAATATCGCAATTATCCGCGGCGTATCCAAATATTCGGGGGCAAGGGTGAATGCACCGGACCTCAGGGCGGGAGCCGCACTTGTGATTGCCGGGCTTGTGGCAGACGGGATTACGGTGATTGACGATATCTATTATATCGAACGCGGCTACGAAACGTTTGAAGAAAAGCTGCGCGGAATCGGGGCGCAGATTGAAAAAGTATCCGATGAAAAAGAAATCCAGAAGTTTGTGCTTAAGGTTTCTTAAGGAAACTTAAGGATGTACGGTTTGGCCGCAGTGAAAGATTACTGAATGAACTGATGGGTGCATTTACGGATGAAGAGAAAGGACACAGCAGAAGAAAAAAGCATGAGGATATGCAGTTACAAATAATTTTCAAAAAGCGGATTATGCGGGTGCACCGTGTAATCCATTTTCTGTCCGGTCAGAGGGTGGGAAAAAACAATGCGGTAGGAGCAGAGCGCGGGCATGGAAGCGGAGTCTGCCGGATGAGAGTACTTTTTGTCCCCGCAGATGGGAATGTTACGGTGCGCAAGCTGGACGCGGATCTGGTGGTGGCGTCCGCTGTGAAGCAGAATGTCCAGAAGCGCCAGTCCGTCATGCTCCGATACAACGCGGTAATCCAGGACGGCTTTTTTTGCGCCTGTCTGGTCAGAAGGAACAACGGATGCGAGGTTTTTCTTTTTATCAAAGGAGAGGTAATCCGTAAGCGTTCCCTTTGCAGAAAGACCGGTTGTCTGTGTAAAAGAACAGCCGTCCGAAAGCCGGACAAGGGCATAATAATGCTTGCCGGCGGAACGCTCAAGAATCTGCCGGGAAAGAATTCCGGCGGCTTTTTTATTTTTGGCAAAAACCATGACACCTTCCACGGGCTGGTCCAGCCGGTGGACAATCCCGATATAAGGGGGCTGCCCTGCTTTTTTCATATGGTTTAAAAGCAGGCTTTCCATGTCCGGCTGTCCGGTGCGTCTTGTCTGTGTTGCGATACCTGCCGGTTTGTGGCAGATAATAAGTGAATTGTCTTCAAAAATAATTTCCGGTTCCGGTATTGTATTCATAAAAAAATTAACTCCTGTAATTCTATAAAATAACGTCTGTTAAGAATATAAAAATCATAATTAAAATTTATCAGAAATGGAATGAACCTGTAAACAGCAATGAAGGGGGAACACTGGTCAGTGTCAGACCATCATCCCCTCCATCCTAATCTCCAGATTTTCATAAATACAGACCGGAATAATATCATCAAAACTGTACTGTCCGGTTTTGTCTTCATGCTCGAAGTCATAGACATTGACTATCCGTGTCCGAGGATTAATAATCCAGTATTCCCGCACACCGGCAGAACGGTATTTAAAAAGCTTGATTCCGTAGTCCGTCTTTTCGCTGCTGGGAGAAACCACTTCAATAATCCAGTCCGGTGCACCGTTGCAGCCTCTGTCATCCAGCTTGTTCTTATCACAGATAACGGAAATATCCGGTTCGACATAGTTCCGGTTATCCCTGTTTAAAAATACTGCAAACGGTGCAGGATAAACTTCGCATTTCCCTTTCCTGGATTTGATATACTGTCCGATGGCCTGTGTCAGTTCGGAAACAAGTTTTTGGTGAATCCGCGCTGGCGGCGCCATGTCATAAATCTGTCCGTCAATCAGTTCCGCCCGCTGTCCTTCCGGCAGAGCATAGATATCATCAACGGTATATAACTTCTGATGTGCAATTGTCATAATAATCCCCCGTTCGAAAATGAGTCCAATTTTTTTTTAATTTAATCATACACTGCCGGGGTGAAACATGCAAGCAAAACCAGGCGCGTCCGCTGCTATCCGGCGTTATTTTGATTGCAGGCATACCATAAAACGGTTATACTTAAAATGAAAACATAAAGCTAACATATCGCAGCAGAGTATTGCGTAATCGAAAAGCAGGGTGGGCAAAAGAGGGATATAGGAGTATGGGGGATTGCAGATGATAAAAGTTGCAATTTGTGATGATGACATAAAAGTACAGTTTGCCATTGAGGAGTTTTTGCAGCGTATCCTTGGTGAGTATGGCATAGAGCCGGAAATAGAATGTTTCGACAGGGGGGACGAACTCTGCAGGGAGTACTGGAAGGGAAA
The DNA here is from genome assembly GCA_964398745.1 of uncultured Lachnobacterium sp. Lineage (GTDB taxonomy): Bacteria > Bacillota > Clostridia > Lachnospirales > Lachnospiraceae > Roseburia. The sequence continues at coordinate 1,875 of CAYNOE010000092.1, read as the reverse complement.
GTATGACCTGATTTTCCTTGATATCCAGTATGAAGGGAAAAGCGGAGTTGAAACTGGAAGGTATATAAGGGAAACCGCAGGTGACGAGACGGTGCAGATTGCATATATATCTGGAAACACGCATTATGCCATGGATTTGTTTGAATACCGTCCAATAAATTTTCTGATAAAACCGGTTTCAGAAGCAGATGTAAAGAAAGTTCTTGATAAATATCTGGTTATCAGCAGTCAGAAAATGGAAAACTTTCAGTATAAAATGGGTTCAGATATTTGTCAGGTGGCATTATCGGAAATTAAATATTTTTCCAGCAGAGCAAGAAAAATCACCCTGCATGGGAAGGAGTGGGAAGCAGAATTTTATGGTTCCTTGGAGTCGGTGTACAGCAGGGTAAAGGGAAAACGGTTTTTATATGTACATAAATCATTCATTGTGAATTACCAGTATATTAGAAAAATGGAATATGAGCAGGTGATTTTGTATGATGGAATTGTGATTCCTATTAGCCAGTCAAGACGTTCGGCGATAAGGAAACAGTTTATGGATATAAAAAAGGGAGAACTGTATTAAATGGTGGGAGTGATTCAATTTTGCAATAAATTTGCCGTAAACGCCTTCGCCATATATATAACAGTGCGATTGCTGGGGGTGTTTTTTAAGGGCAGGCTATACGATAAAAGATTTTTATATGCTGCCATATCAGGCAACATGATTATAATGCTTTATCTCGATTATTATGCGCCATATGTATGGGTTAATTTTTTGATAAGTATGGGGCTGGTATTTATCCTTGCCGCCTGTTATGAGGCACAAATGTGGAAAAAGATTGTGGTTACAGCCGGAATCAATCTGCTGCTGGCATTGTCAGAACTCACGGTTGCTTTGTTTATGGGGATAGATGATTTAAGCTTTTTGGCGAAAGCTTATAATGGGGAAAACATTGCATTATTTTTAAGCCGGATCGTTTTCTGGATTGTTGTAACCATGATCATGAAATTCATAGACCGGAATAATCCAAACAAATTTCCATTCAAAGTGACGGTAATGGAAGTTCTTGTTTTCATGGGGCTGGTCGGCGGGCTTCTGGTACTTTGTACCAGAAAACAGGAAAACATTCTTACAGAGTCCGTAGTTTTGTTTATATCAGAGGCGATTGTTTATCTGGTGATTTATTTACAGGACTGTCTGCTGGAACTGTTTGAAAGCAGGGAGCAGGCGGTTCTGATTGCACAGGAGAAAGAATACTACCGGAGGGAAGCCGCCATTATCCAGCAAAAGCAGGAACAGCAAAGACAGTTCCGGCATGATTTAAAAAACCGGTTCCAGATATTAAATGAGATGGCGGAACATGGAAATATACTGGAACTAAAAAATTATTTGTCGGAGATTGAAACAAAATACAGGGAACAGGAAACATTTTCAAATACGGGAAACCTTATTGTTGACAGTATTATCAACAGCAAGCTTCAGGATGCCGTGGAAAAGAAAATAGATGTAACGGCAAGTGTCATGCTTCCGGAAACCATGGAAGTGAATACGGATGATATGGTCGTTATTCTGGGAAATCTTCTGGACAATGCCATAGAAGCTTGTGAAAGGGCGGAGTTTCCTAAATACATAAACCTGTTTATGAATTATGAAAAAGGCTGCCTTATTTTAAATGTCAGGAATAGTTTTGACAAAGTGATAAACAAGGAGTACGGGGAATTTGTAACAAGAAAAAAGGACAAATCTTTACATGGCCTGGGAATAAAGAACGTTAAAAATACGGTTGGGAAATACAATGGAATGATAGAGTTTGCATCTGATGAAAAAGAATTTTCGGTGAATATCATTCTGTATTTGTAAAAAACGTGCCTTTGTCTCTTCTATGGGGC
>CAYNOE010000091.1:0-10995 GCA_964398745.1 uncultured Lachnobacterium sp. | reverse complement strand
TCCCGGTTTTCAAAAAAACGGTACGAATTTTCCATTTTTGTCTCCGGCTCCCTTCACATCGCAAAAATTAAATATCAACTCAACATTCTTTTACTATTACAATCGTTAAATATCCACTGGCTTTTTTTAATTCATCTAATCCGTAATAAACCTGTTCATTTTCCATTCCGCAGTTGGATATCCCATAGATTTCATGGTTTTTTTTCCGGCTGTGCTGTTCAAGCAGCAAAATCAGCTCCTTCAATTTCTTTCCGGACTTCATATAGACACGGGTTCCCGAATAAGAAAGCGTATCAGCGATTTCATAGGAAGCCGGTATAATATGAACTTCACCTGTATGTCCCCCAAGGGAAATCCCCAGCCGTGCCGCCGCTGCGCAAAAGGACGGCACGCCGCTAATCATCCGCGCCTGCCATCCCGCTTCCAGCGCACGCTTATGCATATACATATAGGTAGAGTATACCGACGGATCCCCAATGGTCATAAACGCTACTCTCTGTCCCTTCTTCAGTTGAGTCTCAATTGCTGCATAAATTTTTGTATGGGCCTTTTGCAGCTTTTCCCTGTCCTTTATCATTGGAAACGGCATACACAAAACCGGTTTTTCCCGAACCCCGGGACAAACCTTTTCCGCAATCCGGTAAGCGTAACATTCCTGTCTTGAGACTGCCGGAAGTACCAGTATATCACAGGTTCCAATCATTTGGACAGCTTTTAATGTCATAAGCTCCGGCTCTCCTGGTCCCACACCGATTCCATATAATTCCGCGCGGGAATCCCGTTTTGTTATTTCATGTTTTAATTTTATATCTTCTTTCAAATTATAAGCCGCCGCTTCTCCTTCATCCCTTTGTATTTTCCACGTCCGGACACTGGAAATAAAGTGACTGGCAAAGGCAGGATTGGACGGATAATACAGATGCGGAAATCCCCACCAGTGATTTTGTCCCCCGTGGACACAGTCCCAGTCCTTTCCGGTCACGGGCTTTTTCGCTGTGCAGAAATTCCCGTTATTCTCACTGTCATAGTAATGAAATTCATGCCCTTTTATGGCACCGCCTGACAAAAACGCCGGAGTCTTTTCCTGTATTTCCACATATCCGAAACGCACCAGTTTTTCCAGATTCCGGCAGTTTCCCGCTACCACGCCTGCCATTGGGTATGTCTGTCCGTCCACGGTCAGACTTTCATGCAGGTACATAAAACCGCCGCATTCCGCAAGGGACGGCATACCGCTTTCAATTGCCTTTTTGATGCTGCAGCGCATGGATACGTTTTTTGAAAGCTCTTCTGCATACAGTTCGGGATACCCACCGCCCAGAACCAGCCCGTCTGTATCCTTTGGCAGACGGCTGTCCGCAAGCGGTGAAAAACTGACAAGTTCCGCGCCCATTTCCTTAAGCATCCTCAGATTGTCCTCATAGTAAAAGCAAAACGCCGCATCTTTTGCCACGGCAATCCTCACGGTTTCTTTTTTTTGCGTATCCCCTTTGCCGGTTCTTTCCCCGGCTGTGGTTTTTGGGCTGATTGTTTCCCGCCTGCGCAAAGCTGTTTCACCCTCCTGCACCGCCCGCTTTTCTGCAATTTCCAGAAGCCGTTTCAAATCAACGGATTCTTCCAGTTGTTCTGCGGCCCGTTCCTGCTGTTTTTCCAGCCTTTCTATTTCATCCGGCAGTTTCAGCCCCAGATGGCGGCTTTTTATTTGAAACTCCTCTCTTTCAGGAAAATATCCCAGAACCGGAATGTTTAATTCTCTTTCAATTAGTTCATGGATTATCTCATAAAAGCCTGCACTTGTCCGGTTTAAAATCACCCCGGCAATCCTTCCCCCTGTGTCATACTGCTGCAGGCCCAAAAGAACCGGGATTATGGTCTGTCCCATTCCATGGGCATCCACCACCAGTATCACCGGCAAATCCAGAATATCCGCCAGATGCCAGGCCGAACCTTCTTTTCGTATCCCCCCAAGTCCGTCATATAATCCCATCGCCCCTTCAATAACTGATATTTCCGCCTCTTCTTTTCCGTAATCATAAAGCTCTTTCAGCTGCTTTTCATCCGAAAAAAAAGTATCCAGATTCCGGGAAGGAACATGAAGCACCCGTTCATGAAACATTGGGTCAATATAGTCCGGCCCGCTTTTAAAAGCCCGCACTTTCCTGTTCTGTTTTTTCAATGCCGCAAGCAGCGCGCAGACTATTGTTGTTTTCCCACTACCGCTCGACGGAGCAGCAAGAAGAATCCCCGCATGAATCATGTATTATCCCCATTTCTTAAATTTCACTTATATTTTCTATGAGTTTCATCCGGAAAATATAAACCGGATTTTCCGCCTGCATCAGATGGCTGTTTCCCGTCTGCCTGCCACGGCTGACCTGAAGCTGTATCGTTTCCATCTCCAGTCTGTATCCCTCCGGCAGAGAAAACTGCGTTCGTATTTTTGTCATTTCCGCCACCGTTTCAAGGGATATTGCTGTTGCAACTATGCAGGCTTTCAGATTTTTCTCCCACACCAGACTTATAATTTCCTGCATTGCCCCGCCGCTTCCGCCGACAAATACATGTGTCGGCGCTTCCAGTTCCTGCATTGCAGCCGGTGCGCTTCCCAAAACAAAACGGACATTATGGAGGTGAAATTTCTTACAGTTTTCTTTTACCAGTGCAAGTGCCTCCGGTTTTCGCTCTATGGCATACACCCGGATATCCGCAGATCGTCCGGCACACTCCACTGCGACAGAGCCCGTCCCGCTGCCCACATCATAAACCACGGATTGCCCTGTCAGTCCCAGTTTACATACACAAACCTCCCGGATTTCTTCTTTTGTCATCGGCACCTTCTGCCGGACAAAAACACTGTCAGAAAGACCGGGGGAAAGCATTTGACCGGCCGCATACGGATTCTGTATCATCAGGGTATACGGTCCTTTCTGGTTTAAGTCAATTACAGAAACCGCATGTTTCGCCGCAGTTTCCGTAATCTTTTCCCCTTCATCCGAAAGCCGGCAGCCACAGAATAACGTACTCTCTCCCAGCCCGGCCTCCGTAAGAAGCTGCCCGATTTGGGGGATATCCTCCACACCTGATACAAGCACAAAAGTCTTTTTGTAATGCATGACAGATTCCACAAGCTGCGCCTGCCATTCAAACGTATCTTTCTTCCCATGAATACTCAGGATTTTTGCATCATCCCAGCTTACCCCAAGAGCCGATGCAAGATAAGAAACTGCCGATACGCCTGCGTATATTTCAACCTCCGAAAAGCCTTTTCTTTTTAACTCTTCTTTTAACTTTTTGCTTCCACTGTAAAATCCGGTATCTCCGGAAAACAGGACTGCTGCCTGAAAGCCCCCTCCTTTTTCTTTCTTTTCCAGCAATACAGGAATAATATCCTCTGCCAGATAGTACGGATATATTTCCTTTCCGGCAGGAACCATTTCAAGCATCCGCTTTGCGCCAAACACAAGATCCGCATGCTCCAGCGCGTCCCGTGCGGCAACGGTCATGGTGGAACGTCCCATGCCCGTTCCAATCAGTGAAATCCTGGTTTTGGCCTGTTCCATAAGCGGAATGTCTGTCAGAACCTGCAGTTTCCGCAGCACCTCATGAAACGTCATCCCCTCATCCTGCTTTGGCGCCCCAATCAGCCAGACACAGATTCCTGCCTCCCGCGCTGCCTGTATTTTTTCTGCAACACCGCCAAATGTCCCGCTTTCCTTTGTCACAAGATGGCGGATGTCAAACTGTTTTATCAATGCAAGGTTTAATTCTTTAGAAAAAGGCCCCTGCATTGCAGCAATCTGTCTTCCTGATATCCCGTACTCCCTGCACAGTGCTATATTTTCCTCTGCCGGAAGCACACGGACGAAGAGACGCTCCTGCAATCCTTTTTCGCAGTAAACCGGAAGTTCCTTACTCCCGGTTGTAAGAAGAATATTTCCTTTAGTATCCGTAAGTTCCAACGCACATTCTTCATTATCGAAACATAATTTAATGTTTGTGCCATCATTTTCATACTCTGGACCCAGCAAATTATCCCGCTTCAGACGCAGATAAGGCACTGCCGGAACCATTGCGGCCATTTCTACGCTTTTTTTGATGTTTTCCGATACCTCTGTGGCATAGGGATGGGTGGCGTCCACTACTGCAGTATAGGAAAGACACCCTCCCTCCTCTGTCACAAATCCTTCTTTTAAAATCCCTGCCATCTGTCTTTCGTCCATCCGTCCCACGGATATTTGGACATTTTTGAGTTCCGGCATCACAAGCTTTCCGTATTCTGTTGCCACACATATCTTACAGCAGACGCCCGCCGCAGAAAGAAGCTCCGCCAGCCTTCTTCCCTCCGTGGTTCCTGCAAAAATTAAAACAGCATTCACAAATGATATCCTCTCTTTGTTACCAGTTTTCCATTCATGATTTCAGACTGGGAATTTCCTATAAAGACGGTTGTAAACATATTGACCTCTGCCTGCACAAGCTCCGCAATACTGCAGGTGACTGCCCTCATCCCATCCCGTCCGATATTTTCCACATAACCGCAGGCTCTTTCTTCCTCCACTCCATTTTCCATTAAAATCAGACAGGCTTTTTTCAGATAATCCGCGCGTTTTTTGCTTGCAGGATTATAAATTGCGACTGCAAAATCTCCTGTTGCCGCAGCTGCAAGACGCTTTTGGATCTGCTCCCACGGTGTTAAGAGATCGCTCAGGCTAATCACGCAGAAGTCATGGCCAAGCGGCGCACCAAGAACTGCTGCACCGCTGCTTGCCGCCGTAACACCCGGAACAATCCTGACTTCACAGTCCGGATATTCCCTGTTTAATTCCAGCATCAGTGATGCCATACCGTAAATTCCGGCATCCCCGCTGCAGACCAGCACTGTTTTTTTCCCTTTCCGTGCCTGCTCAAAACAAAAGCGGCATCTCTTAATTTCCTGCCGCATTGGTGTAGAAAAAAACTCCTTATTTCTATAATGCTCTTTTAATAATTCCAGATACGCCGTATATCCTGCAATTACATCACATTCCCGCAGAATCCCTGCTGCTTCTTTTGTCATCATTTCATCTGCTCCCGGACCCATTCCCACCACATAAACCGGTTCACTCATTTCTGTTTTCTCCTTCTGCATTGCCTGTACTGTCACGTAATAGTTCTGTCAGGATCCTCCCATATAACTTTTCCGCAGGAATCTTCGCCAGTGCAAGGGTAAGTCCGTTTTCTGCCTGCTTTACGAGTACAAGCGGCCCATCCGCGGCCAAAACTGCCGCCCGTTCACAGACATTGTCCACACCTGTCACCGACTCTACAAACACGGATGCGGAAAAATCCCCCTGCACCTTCCCAAGTTCTTCTTTGGAAAAAACATAAAACGGAATCCGGTTCCTTGCGGAAAATTCCAAAAGTCCCGGCTCTTCTTTTTTGAGGTCAATTGAAGCCGCATATGCAATATCACCAGGACAAATCCGGATTTCTTCCAGCTTTTTTTCTACAAAATTCTGAATTTCTTCGTATGTTTTTCCATGCCTGCACCCGATTCCAAGCACATACTGCTTCGGCTTCATCCCCAGAAGAGCATACTGCACCTTCTCATCCAGCGAAATTACAATATCCGCTTCCCGCGTACTGTTTTCTTCATATGGTAACAGAACAAGGCGCTGCGGTAAAGTCTTTTTCTCTTTCACATGCTCCATCATAAGGGTAGCCGTCCCTGAAAGCAGCTTCGCGGAAACCTTCGCAATCCCCGGCCGGTTTCTAATCTGTAACCCGTTTCGTCTGGCAAATACGTCTGCCGCCCAGACATTATGCACATCCGTTGCAGTCGTAATGACAGCTTTTGCACCAAGCCCCTCTGCAATCTGTCCGGCAAGTTCATTTGCACCGCCCATATGACCGCTTAATATTGGAATCACATATGTACCAGCATCATCCATCACAAGCACCGGGCTGTCTTTTTGCTTGTCCTTTACATACTCCGCAATGGCACGAACCGCAATGCCTGCCGCCCCAATAAACAGAAGCGGCGCATGTTCCGAAAATGCCTGTCCTGCCCATTCCCTTAAATCTTCATTTTTTCGCACACAGACAGACAGTTTCGGACCTGCAAAACATCCCACAAAAAGACGCGGCCCGTATGTTATCTGCAAATCCAGTGTTTTTATCTTCTCTGCCAGGCCTTTTCCCTGGTCCGAAAATGCACTCACATAAAACTTCATATTTCCCCTGCAATACCTTATTGGACAATTTTCCTGAATCCTGTTTCAAAATCTGCGGAATACAGCCTGGATTTTTCATAATTTCTGTGTGCAATCACATCGCCCACGAGCACAAGTGCGGTTTTCGTAATTCCATGCGCTTTTGCCACTTCTTCCAGAGTGTCAACAGTACAGATATATGCCTCTTCCTCCTGCCATGTGGCTTTATAGACAAGCGCGGCAGGCGTATCCGCCCTATAGCCGCCTGCAATCAGGCGTTTTGCAAGCTCTTTTAACATCCCCGTGCTTAAATATACCGCCATGGATGCGCGGTGCGCCGCAAAGCTTTCGATGCTCTCCGCCTCTGGGACAGATGTTTTTCCGGCAAGCCTTGTAATAATAAGCGACTGCGACACCCCCGGAAGTGTATATTCGAGATTCAGGGAGGCCGCTGCACCAAAACACGCGCTCACTCCGGGACAGCTTTCAAAAGTGATTCCGTTTTTATCAAGAATATCCATCTGTTCCCTTACTGCACCGTATACACTCTGGTCTCCCGTGTGAAGCCTGACCGTAATTAAATTCTCTTTTTCTGCATTTTTCATCACGGCAGCCACTTCTTCCAGTGTCATTTCCGCACTGTTATAGATCCGGCAGTCTTTTTTTGCATATTCCAGCAGACCGGGATTTACAAGGGAACCGGCGTAAATAATCACATCCGCTTTCTCTAACAGCCGCATTCCCCTCACTGTAATCAGATCCACTGCTCCCGGACCTGCACCTACGAAATAAATCATATTTTTTATGTCCTATTGTTCATTTCTTTATATACTGTTTCAACTGGTCATAGAAATTTTCCCTTGTTCCAGCCATGATTACAACGATAATAACATCTTTTTGGTACTCCACGGTATAAAAAAGCTCATAATTTGTCCTGTTATAATGAATATCGTATCCATACACCCCGGACAAATCGCCTGTTTTGGCTTCGCCAACCGTATAGTCCGCCCTTATTTTATCAACCGCTTCCTGATACAGCTTCTTTAATTTTTTGTCTTCCAGCTTCTTTATAAACTTTGCCGCTGGCGGAAGGGAACGCACCTCTGTCATTCCTTTTCCTCCCCGCCAAAAACATCCTCATAAGACTCAAACCCGGATTCTGACGCCGCTGCACGCCCTGCTTCCCCAAGCATGGCTTCCACGGCAGAACGCACCTGCCCCTGCTCTTTCTTAAATTGTTCAAGCAGCTCATTGCCGCTGTACCCCTCCGCAATCAGATTTGACAGTATCTGTTCGGCAAAATCACCTCCTGCATTTGTTTTCACAGGACGGATAACCAGTTCATTTCCGCATCATTAGACATCCCCTATTATCTCATCTCTTTTGAATTGTCAGAATCAGAAAGCAGGGAGATTTCATCCTGCGAAAGTCCGGAGTACAGTGCAATATCAGCAACAGAAAGCTTATTTGCTTTCAGCATCCGTAAAGCCATCTGTCGTCTTGCTTCCAGATTCCCAGCCTGTCGCCCTTCCAGAATTCCAGCCTGTCGCCCTTCCTGCCTGGTTTTATAAAGTAATGATGCCATATCTTCATCCTCCTTCCATTTTTCCACATTGCCGGAATTGGCTTCATCCACAACGGAAAGAACGGCTTCCCCGTATTCCTCCGCCCTTTCGTCCAGATGACAGTTTTTCTCAAGCAGCCTGTAGTATTCTTTCTGCTGCAGGTCATCCCTCAGTGAATTAAGCCATGTATAATTTTCCGGGTCCAGTTCCTTTGACGCAAGTATTAAAATATTAAACAACTGACTCTTTAAAGCAGTATAAATACCAGGTTCTCGGGACATTATGCCAAATCCCCTGACGTTAAGGTACTCAACCAGTGTTCTGGGATAGCTGTTCCGCACGAGTACCAGTGAAATGCTCCTGTCATCACAGCCGTTTTCCCTGTTTTCTGCCTCCATAACCGTTCCTTTCTGGTGTCAATTATACCATTATTTAAACCTGCCGCCAATATATCCGGCATAATTCTATTATGTTTAGTAACAAACAATTCAGCCCAGACACTGCAGAAGCTCCTTTGCCCCGTCCGTACATCCCAGTTCCCCCGCTTCCATGGAATACACAATACACTCCGTCTGTATCCGCCCTGCAGCCCGTTTATTTAAATAAAATGCAATATGCTCCATCATATCCGCCATCACTTCGTTTCTGATTCCAGATTCCGTCAGAAGCAATACCGCTTCCTCCGTCGTAACACATTCCAGCAGCCTTCTGATACATGCCATGGGCGCGCCCGAACGGACTGCCGACGCTGCCAGAAGCTCCATACGGCAGTCCCCTTCGCGGGAATGGGTATTCATAATCCCGCCGGAAAGTTTCACCAGCTTCCCAATATGTCCTGTCAGAAGCAGCTTTGTAAAGCCCAGTTCCGCCGCCATGTCAATCGTCTCCCCGATAAAATTACTGCATTTTATACTTTTATCCAGATTATAGCCGTACACCCGCTCCATAAATTCCTGCCCGTAATTCCCCGGTGCAACCGCAGCCATGCTTTCCCCCAGCACACGGCGCTGTTTCAGCTCCAGGCGGATGGTTTCCAGAAGCGCTTTCGAACTCATGGGTTCCACAATCCCGCTTGTCCCGAGAATGGAAATCCCGCCCTCAATTCCAAGACGCGGATTAAATGTTTTTTCCGCCAGACGGACACCTTCCGGGGCACTGATGCATACCAGCAGATCCCCATGATAATCACAAAGCCTGCATATCTGCATGACTTCTTTTTGAATCATTTCCCTCGGAACTTTGTTAATTGCAGCACTGCCTGCCGGCTGGTCAAGCCCCGGCTTTGTTACCCGTCCGATGCCTTCACCCCCGTCAATCCGGATATGGGGCTGTCCGGATTGTGGATTTCCAAAAGATACATTTGCGTAAATCCGGATACCATTCGTCACATCCGGATCGTCCCCGCTGTCCTTAACCACCGCACAGCATACTTCCTGATCACTTCGTTTAATATCCACCAGCTCTGCCTGGTAGAAAACCCCCTTCGGGGTTTCAATTGTGATTTGTTTTTTTTCATTTCCCGTTAAAAGCATATATGCGGCAGCCTTTGCCGCGGCTGCCGCACAACTTCCTGTGGTAAATCCATATCGCATATCACACTCAACGCTCCATTCCATACAGTATCGCATTGACAATCGCTGCCGCCACCGTGCTTCCTCCTTTTCTTCCACGGTTTACAATATACGGCACATCCGTTTTCAAAATAAGTTCCTTTGCTGTCACCACATTCACAAAGCCAACCGGAACCCCGATGATGAATGCAGGCTTCCACTTTTTTTTCTGTATCAGGTCATAAAGGGAAAGCAGTGCTGTCGGTGCATTTCCAACTACCACAATCACCGGTCCCGGCAGTTCCATTGCCCGTTCCATACTGACACTCGCCCTTGTTATCTGCCGTTCCTGTGCCTCTTTCCGTACATCCGCATCCGCCATAAAACAGTGCATCCGTCCGCCGAAGGCTTCCAGTATTTTCTTATTTATACCTGCCTTTGCCATATTGGTATCCGTCACGATATCCGCGCCTTCCTTAATCAGCTTCTTTGCAGTTGCAACCGCGCCTTTGGAATAGGACATTGTAACTGCATAATCAAAATCCGCACTGGTATGGATTACGCGCCTGGTTACGGATGCCTGGTCTTTTGGCAGTGTAATTCCCCGCTCCCGAAGCTCACGCTCAATAATTTGAAAACTTCTTTTTTCAATTTCCCCCGGCTGTATGTATTCTATTTCATTATCTGACATTCATTTTTCCCCCTGACTATTTCTTTTAATTTCAAAGTCATACCGAATACGTTTATTCTGCACAATAACCCGGTGTTTACCCTTCATTACTTGTAATCCCCCTATACATACAACCCGGCAACCGGAACAAGTTCCTTCATACAGTGGACAACCTGGCTGGTATTCAGAATAAAAATCTCAAAAATACCATCACCAAAATCCATCAAATGGCGCAGATTGATGGTAATATCATCTGTCTCGGCCAGTTTCAGAAGCCACTTTGCACAATTGTCCCCGCATGTGGAAGCATTAAAGACCTTTGATCTTTCGTTTTTAATAAGAATAAGCGTTTTTACTCCGCCGGAAAGAGCCGTCGGGGCAATTTTCCCCATAACCGGACTGTCAATTACTGCACTGTCCAAAACAATGGATTTATCCACATCAAAAATCATTTCTTTTGCAACCGGATCTGTAATCCACGAATCTTCATATGCATTTTTGAAATACACGGAGGTATTAAAAACTGCCTCCGGCATATTTCCGTAATATATATTAAGCACTCCCATGTACCTCCACTTCTTCTCCTGCAGATACCATTATATTCTTTTTCGGCGGATACTACAATCATTTTATGGAAATCTCCCGTTTCCCTTCCGAAATTCCGCCATTAAAAAAAGCGGCTCTGCGGCCGCTTTTTTATTTCCTTATGCATTGGCGGGGATATTAGACATCCCCTATTATCCCATCTCTTCTGAATTGTCAGAATCAGAATGCCGAAATATTTCGTCCTGCGAAAATCCGGAGTACAATGCAATGTCAGCAACAGAAAGCTTATTTGCTTTCAGCATCTGCGAAGCCATCTGGCGTCTTGCTTCCAGAATCCCAGCCTGACGCCCTTCCTGCCTGGTTTTATAAAGTAATGATGCCATATCTTCATTCTCCTTCCATTTTTCCACATTGCCAAAGTTGGCTTCATCCACAACGGAAAGAACGGCTTCCCCGTATTCCTCCGCTTCCAT